>JBKKCN010000276.1:0-12489 GCA_046712525.1 Candidatus Rokuibacteriota bacterium | reverse complement strand
GGGTTGTCGAGCGAAATACCGGGCACTGGCGCCGACGCTGACGGAGCGGTCGCGCCGCGTGTGGGCGGCGACCGAGGCGCGCGCCCTCGGCCGGGGCGGCACGGCCCTGGTGGCGCGGGCCACGGGCGGTGCGGTTGTATGTCCTGGCTAAATTACAGACCGCCTCCATATCGCCAGCACCGCCAGGCCAGTAGCGATAAAGAACAGCGTGCTCGGCTCAGGGACCGCTGTTCGGTCGGCGGGAGTGAAAACCAGGAAGGTTGGAAAGTCCAGGCCACCACCGGAAGCGAACACGTCGATGGGGGCTCCTGTGATTCCGTTGTACCGTAACACTTGATCGGTGTCGCGACTTGCGACATAGAGGTTACCATCAGGACCGAACAGGACACCTCTCGGTGTCATCAGTCCGCCACCAGCAGCGAAAACGTCGATAAAGTCTCCCGTTGTACCGTCGTAGCGTTGGACGTTGTTATTTCCATCAGCGCCAACGTAGAGGTTACCGTCCGGCCCGAACGTCAAGTCAAACGGCCCGCCATCCAGCGGTCCCACCGCGGGGTCCGCCGGCGCAAAAACGTCTATGAAGGCTCCCGTGGTGCCGTCGAAACGCTGCACGTTTTCTCCGCCAAAACTAGCGACGTACAGGTTGCCATCGGGGCCAAAGATCAAACCGCGAGGCCCACCAACTGAAGCAAAGGCGTTTATAAACGCTCCCGTGGCGGCATCGTACCGCAGCACTTCGTTCGACCCTTCACTACTGACATAGAGGCGTCCGTCCACGGGGCCAAAGGTCACACCGCGCGCCGAGTTCAGAACGCCTCCAGAGGTGAAGGTGTCGATGAATGCCCCCGTGCTCCCGTTGAAGCGCAGAACATTGTCCGCGCCGGTGGGATTATTCGCGACGTAGAGGTTGCCATCGGCGCCGAAGGCAAGGCCTTGTGGAAAGGCGAGGCCGTTGCCGGAAGCGAAGACGCCGATGAACCCACCATTATTGTCGTAGCGCAGTACTTGATCGGTAAAGCCGCTACTGACCAATAGATCGGCGTGAGCAAGTGGGACAGCGGGGGCAAGCACGGCAGCTGTGACCAGTACGGTTAGTTGAATGAAGAGGCTCTTCATTGGTACCTCCACTATGAACTCGGCCCATTACCTGATCCGCGCGCAGTGTGCGATGACCGGCGAAAAGCGAACCCTAAGATGCGAGGGTATGCACGCAAGTCCTGGGCCCGACCTAGATCCGCCATAAAGTCGAGGTATTGGTGACACCTGTCCGAGGCACCGGGCGAAATCGAAAAGATTCCTGACATCGGTGCACGTGTCCAGAGACCCAATGCCCCGACGGCGCCGGGAGCGTAGACGCGTCGCACGGCCATCGAGCGTGCGCGTCAGCCTGCTCGCCGAGCACAGCGGGCTCTCGGGCCCGGCCGCCGTCTGCCGCCTGGCGGCGACGACGGTCTCGTGCGCCCGCCTGGACGAGAATGTGGCATAAGCGGATGCGCGGCTGCTCCGGCATGGCCCGCCCACGGACACTGCAGAAGGCGGCCCTCGCGCTCATCGATCCTCAGGACCTGCCACTCGATCCCGACACCTCGGAGGCGCAGGACCGGGCTGGACTGGCGGAGCCGGCCGACGAGCTCCGTCAGCGCCGGTGGCGTGGCAAACACGGCGCCGCGCGGAAAGCGCGCTGAAGCGTGGGCCTTCAGGAGCGGGCCGCAGTCACCTCAGAGGTGCACTGGGGGCATCGCACGGCGCGCACGGAGATGACCGCCGTGCAGTACGGGCATTCGCGGGTGGCGGGCGGGGCAGCGGGGGCCGCCGTCATCCGGTTCACGGCGCGCACGAGCAGGAAGACGGAGAAGCCGACGATGACGAAGTTGAGGACGGCATTGAAGAAGACGCCGTAGTTCAGCGTGGGCGCGCCCGCGGCCTTCGCGGCGGCCAGGCTGGGATAGGCGACGCCGTTCAGACTCACGAAGAGGTCGTTGAAGTTGCGGCCACCGAACGCGAGGCCGATGGGCGGCATGAGGAGATCGGTCACGAAGGACGTGACCACCGCGGTGAAGGCGGCGCCGATGACGATACCCACTGCCAGCTCCAGCACATTGCCCCGCAGCAGGAACTTCCGGAACTCTCCGAACATTCGCTCATACTACGCTTGCTGGAGCGGGGACGCCTCGTTACTATTCGGGGCGGTGATGCGGACGTGACCCACAGGCGCGTGGTCACCATCGGTGTGCTGGTGGCGCTCGCCAGCGTCCTCACCTTCCGGTACGTGGTGTGGCTCGATGTCGGCGAGCGCTGCTATCTCTTCATCCGCCTATCGCTCGTCGGCTACGACAACACGGCAGTCAAGCGCGCCCTGGAGGCGCTCAAGCACGGCTCCTCCGAGGACTACCGCAAGGTGTGCGCTCACGTGGCCACCATCAATCCGAATCCCTCCTGCGGTGGCTTCGGGGGCGGCTGCTTCTGGCACGGCGCCTCGCAGCGCGGGCGGGCGACCATCGACATCAGCACCGAGCACGGCCTGCCGTGGACGATCGCAATCATCGTTCATGAGACCTGCCATGCCATCCAGTTCCACGAGGGCAGGCCCGCCGGCCATGACTCCGAGACCGAGTGTTACCGCGAGGACGATCGCATCCTGCGAGCGCTCGTGCAGTTCGAGTAATGAAGTACGCCATCGTGGCCCTCGTCCTCGTCGGCGTCCTGTGGGGATGGCTGAGCGCCTTTGCGTACTTCGATCCCCTCGCCTTCTGTCGCATCCACATCGACGTCGAGCTCCTGGAAGGCGATCGGTCGCCCATTCGCCACGCGATCAACCTCGTGCGTCGGGAAGATCCGCTCGCCTACAAGACGCTCTGCCGGTACGTGGACCGGATCATGGAGGAGCCGCGGTGTCAGGCCGGCGATGCACAGGCCGATCCCGCCTTCCGCGGCCAGCCCGCGCACTTGACCGTCGATCCCGTGCTGCAACGCGCGCTGGACGCGCCGGGCTGTTACGTGAAGGGCTCGCGCATCGTGATCCTCAAGCGCCAGGCGGCCGCGGACGATACCTCGGTGAGGCAGCGTGCGGAGACGCTCAAACGGCTCGCCAGCTACAGCGCAGCCTTCTGGGCCGACCGCGCCCTCGCCCGCTGACTGTGCGGCGGCGCCCGGAGGCGAATCCGCTTCAGGCGTGAGCTTTGACGAAGGACGCGATGATCCCTGTGCGTAGCGCCTTGAACCGGGAGTGCAGTGTGAGACGGATGAGCGCGAGCTCCAGCGCGGCCACCAGCGGGTGGGCGGCCTTGGTGGCGGCCTCGCTCGCGATGAGCCGGCTGAATTCCTCGTGCAGGCCGGCTCTTGCCATGAGCGTGCGCAACCGGCGCGGCGAGTTGGCCCGGTAGTGCGCCGGGTAAATGTCGACCGCGTCCCGGCCGCCGAGGCCGCGCTCCAGTCGCACCTTCAGCGGCCGGGGAAGACACCGCGCGGCGAGCACGAAATGCGAGTACACGTTCGGCGTGTGGACGATGGCGCGGCCGCCTCGCTGCAGGACGCGTGCGAACTCTGCGAAGACGCGGTACGGACGGCGCAGATGCTCAATGACGACGTTGCAGGTGATGAGATTCACGCTGGCGGCGGCGAGGGGCAGGTGCTCGAGGTCAGAGACGGCCAGCATGTGCATCGTGCGATGCTTGCGGAGGGCACGCTCGTCACCGTCGACGCCGAAGACGGCGCGCGCCCGGCCGACGAGCGCGCGCTCCGCTTCGACCTTCCACGGTGGAAGCAGATGCCATCCGCACCCTGCATCGAGCCACGTCGTGTCTTCGTTGACGTAGCGACCGACGACCTCTTTGTAGATGTCCTGCGAATAGCGCAGGCCCGGCGTGAGCAATTGTTTCAAGTCTGTATAAGTCAATTGCATTTTCCGCAATCCCTGCGCGTCATTCGATCATCCTTCTTTCTCTCGGCGTTACGAAATCATTTGCAAGTCTCCCGCCGCATCGAGCGTGCTTGACGGGAAGCCGCGGCGCAGAGTACGGTCGCTCGACATGACGAAACCATCCGCCGCTCCTGGGCTCGACGCGGTGCTGCCTGCCTCCGGCACCGACTGGTCGGTGACGATGTCGGCGCCGGGACCGCGAGGCCGACTCCCGATTACCGCGGAGATGCTGCTCGAGCGCCCGAGCGGCGACATCTTCGGCCTCACGCAGAACGCGGGAATGGGCTGGGAGCCGAGTGAGCTCGGCCGTCCACAATTCCTCATGCTCAGCACGCAGGGAGGGATCCGCGCGCCCGACGGCCGTCCTGTCGCGCTCGGCTATCACACGGGGCACTGGGAGATCGGCCTTCTCACGCAGGCGGCAGCGGAGGAGCTGCGCGCACTGGGCGGGCTGCCCTTCGCGGCCTTCTGTTCGGACCCGTGCGACGGCCGCACGCAGGGCACCGTCGGCATGATGGACAGCCTGGCGTATCGCAACGACGCCGCCATCGTGTTCCGCCGTCTCATCCGCTCGCTGCCCACGCGCGCGGGCGTGCTCGGCGTGGCCACGTGCGACAAGGGGCTGCCCGCCATGATGCTGGCCCTGGCCGCCATGCACGATCTGCCGAGCGTGCTCGTGCCGGGCGGCGTCACGCTGCCGCCGAGCGACGGCGAGGATGCGGGCAAGGTGCAATCCATCGGCGCCCGCTTCGCGCGCGGAGAGCTGTCGCTGGAGGCCGCCGCCGAGCTCGGCTGCCGCGCGTGCGGCTCGCCCGGCGGCGGCTGTCAGTTCCTCGGCACCGCGGCCACCTCGCAGGTGGTGGGTGAAGCGCTCGGTCTCTCGCTGCCGCATAGCGCGCTCGCGCCCTCCGGACAGCCGATCTGGCTCGACATGGCCCGGCGCTCCGCGCGCGCGCTCGTGCGGCTGCACGCGGCCGGCACCACGACGAAGCACATCGTGACGCGCGCAGCGGTGCGCAACGCGATGACGGTCCATGCCGCCTTCGGTGGCTCCACGAACCTGCTCCTGCACCTCACCGCCATCGCGCACGCGGCGGGCCTCGAGCGGCCCACGGTGGAAGACTGGAGCGAGATCAACCGTCGCGTGCCGCGCATCGTAGACGTGCTCCCCAACGGGCCCGTGGGCCATCCGACGGTCCGCGTCTTCATGGCGGGCGGCGTGCCCGAGGTCATGCTGCACCTGCGCCGCCTCGGGCTCCTGCACGAAGACTGTCTGACGGTGGCGGGCGAGCGATTGGGCGCGCTGCTCGACTGGTGGGAAACCTCCGATCGCCGCGCCTCGGTGCGGGCGCGGCTGCGGGCGGTGGAGGGCATCGACGCCGACGAAGTGATCATGACTCCCGAGCGTGCGCGGGCGCGCGGTCTCACGAGCACGGTGACGTTTCCGCGCGGCAACCTCGCGCCGGAAGGCTCCGTCATCAAGAGCACCGCCATCGACGCCACCGTGGTCGATGCCGACGGTGTGTACCGCAAGGTGGGACCGGCCCGCGTCTTCACCACCGAGAAGGCGGCCATCGCGGCCATCAAGAGCCAGGGGCCCGACGGAATCAAGGGCGGCGACGTGCTGGTGCTCATCTGCCGTGGACCGCTGGGGGCGGGGATGGAGGAGATCTACCAGATCACCGCCGCGCTTCGGCACCTGTCGTTCGGCAAGCAGGTGGCCGTGCTGACGGACGCGCGCTTCTCGGGCGTGTCGACGGGTGCCTGCATCGGCCACATCGGGCCCGAGGCGCTCGCCGGTGGTCCCGTGGGCAAGGTCGTCGACGGCGATCAGATCGAGATCGTCGTCGATCGCAACCGGTTGGTGGGCAGCATCGACCTCGTGGGTGAGAGAGGCCGACGCTTCACGGCCGACGAGGGTGCGCGCGTGCTGGCGGCGCGGCGGCCCCGGCCCGATCTCGCACCGGATCCCGACTTGCCGGACGACACGCGCCTGTGGGCGGTCCTGCAGCAGGCGGGGGGCGGCACGTGGGGTGGCTGCGTGTACGACGTCGACGCCATCGTGGCCGCATTGCGCCGCGACCGGTAAGCGCATGCGTCTCGTCGGCGTCATCTCAGACACGCACGGTCTCATGCGGCCGCAGGCCCTCGCCGCGCTCGCGGGCGTCGACCACATCATTCACGCGGGCGACATCGGCGGACTCGACGTCCTCGCCGCGCTGCGCACACTGGCCCCGGTGACGGCGGTGCGCGGCAACAACGACCGACAGCCGTGGGCGGACGCCATCCCCGAGCGAGAGACGATCACGGTGGGCGGCATGTCGATCCACGTGCTGCACGACCTGAAGGAGCTCGACCTGGATCCCGTCACGAGCGGCCTGCACGCGGTGATCGCGGGCCACTCGCACCGGCCCCGTATCGAGCGCCGCGAGGGCGTCCTTTTCCTCAATCCGGGGAGCGCGGGCCCTCGACGGTTCACGCTGCCGGTGTCCGTCGCTCGCCTTCGCGTCGACGACGGGCGGCTGGAGCCGGAGATCGTCGAGCTCGACGTGGCGTCGCCGGCCGGCGGCTGATAGCATCGACGACGGCGCGAAACCGTAGCCACACCGGAGGAGGACAGGATGCCGAACATCACGATCCAGTGGTACGCCGGCCGCACCGATACGCAGAAGCGCGAGCTCACCGCCGCCATCACCGACGCCGTGGTGAAGATCGGCAAGACCACGGCCGACCAGGTGCACATCGTCTTCCAGGACGTCGAGAAGTCGAACTGGGGCTACAACGGCAAGCTCGCCAGCGACAAATAGCAGCCGCTTACGCGCCGCCACCGGTGAGCGAGCGCCGCGGCTTTGCCGCGGCGCAACGAGGGTTGAGGGCTTGAGCCCCGATGACGTACTGTTGAGCAGCGGCGTCAGCGGGGTCACTCACCCTGCGCCACCGGCCGTTTTGGTCTGGCTCATGAACGTCGGCCCGGTCACGCCAGGCGTTGCCTCGAAGAACGTCGCTACTTGGCGCGGTGGAGTCGCCGTTTCCGGGCGCGTGCTCCTAATCCGATCACACCCAGACCCAACCCGAAAAGGAAGATACTCGAAGGCTCGGGAACGGCCGAGGGGCCACCGCCGACAAATCGGTTGTTCACGATGAGAGCGCTCGGAGAGTTCACAGTAGCGCCCTCAGGCAAGTTGAACACCGGGCCACTGGTTGGAAAAGTCAACGTCGAGTCGAAGTTGCTAAAACTGTCCATGAAAAAGTCTGCGAAAGCAAATTCGTCTTCAGGCGTGCCGCCAATGATGGCGTTCGCACCGACGAACGGACTCAGCTCGAACTGGAGACTGAAGGCCGTCCCCACGGGCAGATTTAGGACCGGCGTCGTGATCGTGAAGGGCGCCGGGAAAGTCAAGTCCGTGAGAGGGCCGTACGTGTCATACGAGACTCCGCTAGGAGACCGCAATTCAGCCGCGCCGCCCTCGAAAAAGGTCCCGTTCACCAGCATGTTCACCGTTACGCCGGCGGCTGCGAAGGCATTTGCGATCAGTCCGCCGCTGGCCCTTGCCGTCGCACTCGTGCTCAGCGACCCCGACAACAAAAGATTGAGGGAGCCCGGAACGAAACTAACTCCCGACGCGTTGACCAGGAAATCGTCATAGACCACGGCGGCGGTTGCGCTACCGCCCCCGCCGGCCCGACCTTGGGTTCCGGTGGCGCCCAGCAGGAATCCTGCATTAGCTCTTAGCCCGAGCGGGGTCGACTCCGCGCCCGTGCCCAAATTAGTCTGGCCCGAGCCAAAGAAGGCGTTGCCTCCGAGTGATCGGGCCTGGAACCCCTCTCGCATCGTCACGGGTTCAGGCCCACTTACACAACCCGGTAGGGAATCTTGGGGCCCGACAACACACGCGGTAAACGTGGTGGCAACAGCCTCTGCCGAAAAACCGAACGTGAGGAGCCCGCTCAGTGCGATTCCGCTCCGGAGCTGGACCGCGAGCCCAGCCTTTCGAAACAACAATGGTGCAAGCGGTGTCGCCACGTGACGGCGTACGAAGGATCTAAAATTCGAACCCAGAGTCCTGACACGATGCGATAGCTCACGTTTTCGCATGACCCCTCCGGCTTCGAAAAGTGCGGACCCTTACGCCGAAGGCGGCGCTGCACGCTTCATGCCGGTTCGGCACTTTCTCGACGCGACGGTTATTTAGCGACGCCGTTAGGCTGACTGCCCCATGGATATGTAAAGTTCATTGACGCGTTTAGTGACGGCGCCACCGGGAGCCTCGATCGGGGGTCAGGGCGGCGCGCGGCGCCAGCGTTGGTGTGCTTCCGCGGCCGGCCGTCCTGGAGCGCGACGGGCTACACGAGCGGGATGGGAGCAATCGGCCACGAGCGCGATCGGCTCACCGGTACGCGGCCCCCGCGCGGAACTGCTGCGCAATAGACGCCGCTATTTTTTATCGCGGGCTTAACTATTCGAGTTTTGTGCTCAGGGCGTGCAGGTCTCGGCTTCCGGGTCGTGCGTCTTGCCTGCCGAGATGGGGATCATCGGCGACGCGCCGCTTCATCGGCGGGATCACGCCGCCGTCTTCCTCGTCTCCTGCGCCTGACGCGCCAGCCGCTGCTGCAGCAGCCCCAGCACCATCGCCTCCTCGGGCGCGAACGCGGTCAGCGTCTCCGCGATCCGCCGCTCGGTGCGACGTTTGAGCGCGGACACGGTGACCCCGTCGAGATAGGCGTCGATGACGGCCGGGTGCACGTAGCATTTGCGGCTGATGGTGGGCGTGTTGCCGAGCTGGCGGGCCACGCTCTCGATGGCGAGCGTGATGTTGCGCTTGGCCTGCGCCGTGCTCTCGAAGGCGGCCACCTCGCGCAGAGCAATGGCGGCGAGCACGGTGCCCGCCCACGTCCGGAAGTCCTTGGCGGTGAACTCCTCGCCGGCGATTCCACGCAGATACTCGTTGACGTCGGCGGAGTCGATCGTCTGCCGGGTGCCGCCCTCGTCGAGGTACTGGAACAGCTCGTGGCCGGGCAGATCCTGGCAGCGCTTGACCACGCGCGCGAGCCGGGGGTCCTTCACATCCACCGTATGCTCTTTGCCGCCCTTGCCCCGGAAGTTGAAGGTCAGCGTGGCGCCGGTGACGTCGACGTGGCGGCTCCGCATCGTCGTCAATCCATAGGACTTGTTCTCGCGCGCGTACGCCTCGTTACCGACACGGATGAGGGTCGTCTCCAGCAATCGCACCACCGTTGCCAGCACCCGTTCGCGCGGCAGGCCGGATCGCTGGAGATCCTCGTCGACGCGGCGCCGAATCCGGGGCAGGGCGGCCGCGAAGGCGAGCATGCGGTTGTACTTCGTCTCGTCACGCGCCTGGCGCCAGCGGGCATGGTACCGGTATTGTTTGCGCGCCCTGGCGTCCCGGCCCACGGCCTGGATGTGACCATTCGCGGACGAGCAGATCCACACGTCGGCCCACGCGGGTGGGATGGCAAGCGCGCGGATACGGCGAAGGATCTCGGCGTCGGAGAGGCGGCGTCCCTGGGCGTCGAGGTAGGTAAAACTTTTGCCTACGCGACGTCGCCGAATGCCGGCGCCGCCCTCCGTGACGTAGCGGAGTCCTGCCGCCTTCGCGGATTGCACGGGATCGGTCACGATCTCGGCCGGCTTGAGTTTACGTGGTCTCCTCGGCATAGTGTTTGCGAGCAGTTGTTACGCAATCGCCATGCCGCCACGACGACGACTTCCGGTTGGGGCCGAAATCACGAATGGACGCGGGGTGCATTTCCGCGTCTGGGCCCCTCGTGCGCGCCGCGTCGAGGTCGTGCTGGAGATGAAGCCGGACGCGCCGGCCGCCCTGGCGGCGGAAGGGGACGGGTACTTCTCCGGTCTCGTCGCGGACGTCGGCGCCGGCACACGCTACTCGTTTCGTCTCGACGGCGACGGCACCTTGCTGCCGGACCCTGCGTCGCGCTTCCAGCCCGAGGGCCCGCATGGCGTGTCGGAAGTCGTGGATCCGTCCGAGTTTCGCTGGACGGACGCCGCGTGGAAGGGCGCATCCTTACCCGGCCAAATCATCTACGAGATGCACCTCGGCACCTTCACGCGCGAAGGCACGTGGCAGGCCGCGATGCGCGAGCTGCCCGAGCTGGCGGCAGCGGGCATCACCGTGCTCGAGGTGATGCCGATCGCCGAGTTTCCCGGCCACTTCGGCTGGGGGTACGATGGCGTCGACCTCTTCGCGCCCACTCGCCTCTACGGCATGCCGGACGACGCGCGCCGCTTCATCGACCGCGCTCACGCTCTGGGGCTGGCGGTGATCCTCGACGTCGTGTACAACCACATCGGTCCGGACGGCAACTATCTGCATCGCTTCTCGCGCGACTACTTCACCGACCGCTATACCAACGAGTGGGGCGAGGCGATCAACTTCGATGGGGAGCGATCGGCGCCGGTGCGGGAGTTCTTCATCGCCAACGCCGAGTACTGGATCGACGAGTTCCACTTCGACGGCCTGCGCCTGGACGCCACCCAGCAGATCTTCGACGCCTCCCGCGAGCACGTGCTCACCGCCATCGGGCGGCGCGTGCGGGCGGCGGCCGGCGGCCGCGCGACCATCATCGTCGCCGAGAACGAGCCGCAGGACGTGCGCCTCGTGCGTCCGGTCGACGAGGGCGGCTACGGCCTCGACGGCCTGTGGAACGATGACTTCCACCATGCGGCGCGAGTGGCGGTGACGGGGCGCAGCGAGGCCTACTACTCGGATTACGCGGGATCGCCGCAGGAGTTCATCTCGGCCGTGAAGCGCGGCTACCTCTATCAGGGACAGCGCTACCCCTGGCAGCGCCAGCGCCGCGGCACGCCCGCCCTGGACATCCCGCCCGCCAGCTTCGTGGTGTTCGCGCAGAACCACGATCAGATCGCCAACGCCGCCCACGGCGAACGCCTGCACCAGCTCACCAGCCCCGGACGGTATCGCGCCATCACGGCCCTCATGCTGCTGGCGCCGGGAACGCCCATGCTCTTTCAGGGGCAGGAGTTCGCCGCCTCCAGTCCCTTCCTCTACTTCGCGGATCACACACCCGAGCTCGCGCGCCTCGTGCACCAGGGGCGCGGCGAATTCCTCCAGCAGTTCCCCAGTATCGCGACCCCAGAGATGAAGGAATGCCTGGCGCCGCCTGGTGACCGGGCGACCTTCGAGCGCTGCCGGCTCGACTTCTCGGAGCGCGAGCGCCACGCGGCCGCCTACGCTCTTCACCGCGATCTGATCGCGCTGCGGCGGGAGGACGCCGCCTTTCGCGCGCAGCGCGCGGGCGGCGTGGATGGCGCGGTGCTGGGCCCCGAGGCGTTTGTTCTGCGCTTCTTCGGCGAGCGAAGCGAGGAGGAGCGCCTGCTCGTCGTGAACCTCGGGCGCGACCTGCCGCTGGCCACCGTGGCGGAGCCGCTGCTGGCGCCGCCACAGGGGCATCGCTGGGAAGTGCGGTGGACGTCCGAGCACCCGCGCTACGGCGGCTGCGGCCTGCCCGCGCTGGCGGTCGACGAATCGTGGCGGCTCGCCGGCCACGCGGCGGTGGTTCTCCGTCCCACGTCGCGGGCGGCGGCGTAGGCGCAGCCCGCTTCCTTGAAAGACTTCATCCGGCGTGTGGAGCTGGCGCTGACGACGGTGGCCGAAACAGAGCGTCTGCTCACGCGCGAGTGGCTCGTGAGCAACGGCCTCGGCGGGTACGCCTCCGGCACGGTGGCCGGCGCCGTCACGCGCCGTTACCACGGCCTCCTCGTCGCCGCGCTCCCCGCGCCGGTGGGACGCATCGTCTTGCTCAACCATCTCTCGGAGAGCTTTCGCCTGCCGGACGGCCGGGTGATCGCCATCGGTGGCGAAGAGCGCGTGGGAGGCTCGCTGGCGCTGCACACCGATAACCTGCGCGAGTTCGAGCTGGACACGGGCCTGCCCGTGTGGCGCTACGCGCTGGGGGAGGGCGTCCTCGAAAAGCGGCTCCTCCTGCCGCACCGGCAGAACACCGTGCACGTGACCTATCGACTCATGAGCGGACCGGGCCCGGTCACGATGACCCTCCGCCCCTCGATTCACTTTCGCCCTCACGAAGCGCCCGTGAACCGGCCCATCGAGGGGACGTACGCGCTCACCGCCATCGGCGATCGCTACGAGCTCACGCTCCGTCCGCACTCTCCCACGCTTCGCTTTTACCTACATGGCGAGCGCCCGGCCTTCACGATCGACGGCCGGACCATCCCCGAAGTCGTCTATCGCGTGGAGCAGAGCCGGGGCTACGAGGCGAGCGGCGATCTGTGGAGCCCGGGCTACTTCGTGGTGGAGCTGGCGCCTGGCCAGGAAGTCACGCTTGTGGCCTCGGCGGAGCCGTGGGAGATCGTGAACGCGCTCACCCCCGCTGGGGCGCTGGCCGCGGAGCGCGAGCGGCGGCGCCGATTGCTGGCCCTCGCGCCGCCGCCCGCGCGCGAGGGCGCCGCCGCCGAGCTCGTGCTCGCGGCCGACCAGTTCATCGTCACGCCCGCGGGCCGCGTGGAGGACTCCGCGCGCGCGCGCGCGGCGGGCCACGAGGTGCGCACG
>JBKKCN010000275.1:0-3082 GCA_046712525.1 Candidatus Rokuibacteriota bacterium | reverse complement strand
CTCAGGAATCAGCTCATCCTGTTCAAGGCCGACCGTCGCAGCCCCGGGGACGAAGCCCTCACGAAGATGAAGTCGTTGTTGAAGCAGATCCCCGACGACACGCTTGCCGATCTGGCGGCGTATTATTCGAGCCTCGGCAGGTAGTGACTCCCGGCCTACTGGCTGTCCTTCTCGTTCTCAGCCTGATCGGCGCGGTCGTCTCCGGCCTTCTCGGCGTCGGGGGAGCCATCGTCATGATTCCCCTTCTGCTCTACGGACCGCCATTGCTCGGGGTGGGCCAGTTGGATATCCGAAACGTCGCCGCCATCACGATGGTGCAGGTGTTCGTCGCCGCCGTCGCCGGGATGCTCGCGCATCGCCGGCACCGCGCGGTGAACCCGCGCCTGGCGCTCGTGGGCGGTGTCTCCATGGCGCTGGGGTCGTTCACGGGAGCGCTCGCCTCCAAGTTCGTTCCCGACGAGGCGCTGCTCCTCGTTTTCGCGGTGATGGTGACGGTGGCGGCCGCCTTCATGTTCATTCCCACGCCGCAGACGGACGCCCTCACGCCTGGTCAGGAGCGTCCCTTCAGCCGCTCGCTCACGGCCTCGGTCGCCCTCATCGTCGGTCTCGGCGCCGGTCTCGTGGGCGCGGGGGGCGCCTTCCTCCTCGTGCCCCTTCTGCTCGTCGTGGTGGGCGTGCCCATTCGCGTGACCATCGGCAGCTCGCTGGCGATCACGGCGATGGCGGCGCTGGCGGGTGTGGTCGGCAAGTTCGTCACCGGCCAGATCCCGCTCGTGCCCGCCCTCGTGGTGGCGGTGGGCGCGGTGCCGGGCGCGCGTCTGGGCGCCGCTCTCAGCCGCCGGCTGAGCGGCACCACGTTGAAGCTCGCGCTGTTCGTAATCATCCTGATCAGCGGTGTGCGCGTGTGGTGGGACGTGCTGTGGCGCTAGCGCAGGATGCTGAAAAACGCCCATCTCCGTCGTTGGCTCGTCGCTCGCTCCCTGCGACGTGGCAGGGCCACGCGATCTCTCTGGATGGGGACCTCGAAGGGCCCCCAAGCCCCCAAACGCTCGGCAGCGTCCCGGCAAAGCCGTGACGCTCCTCGATATTGCGACCTAGGATCTGGGCATTTTTGAGCATCCTGCTGGCAGCGGCGTGGAATCTCTTCTACGATACGGGCCGATGCGCTACGGGTTCGTGATCGATCAGCGGCTGTGCATTGGTTGTCACGCGTGCACGGTGGCGTGCAAGGAAGAGAACCAGGTGCCGCTGGGCGTTTTCCGCACCTGGGTGAAGTACGTCGAGAAGGGCGTGTTCCCCGAGACGCGGCGCTACTTCTCGGTGCTGCGCTGCAACCACTGTGACGACGCGCCCTGCGTCACCATCTGTCCCACGGTGGCGCTCTACCGGCGCGACGACGGCATCGTCGATTTCGACGGCGCGCGCTGCATCGGCTGCAAGTCGTGCATGCAGGCGTGCCCGTACGACGCCCTCTACATCGATCCCGCCACGCAGACGGCCGCCAAGTGCAACTACTGTGCGCACCGCATCGAGGTGGGGCTGGAGCCCGCGTGCGTCATCGTGTGTCCGGAGACGGCCATCATCGCGGGCGACCTCGACGATCCTGCGTCGAAGATCGCGCGCCTCGTCGCCCGCGAGCAGGTGGAAGTGCGCAAGGCGGCGAAGGGGACGCGGCCCAAGGTCTACTACGTGGGCGCGGAGTCGTCCGCGCTCACGCCGCAGCTGCAGCGGCCGACACCCACGCACATGTGGGGGCAGCGGCCGCCCGCGGAGACCGACCTCATCCGGATGGTGGCCGCCATGCAGGACAAGGAAGAGAACGGCGACGGCACGCTCAGCCGCACGGTGTACGACGCGCCGCACATGACGCACCCGTGGGGGGCAAAGGTGTCGGCGTACCTGTGGACGAAGTCGATCTCGGCGGGGGCGCTCATGGTGGCCGCCCTCGGCACGCTGCTCGGCGTGCGCGCCGGCGATTTTCTCGTGGGCGTGGCGGCGCCGCTCATCGCGCTCCTGTTCCTGGCCATCACCACCGGCCTCCTCGTGATGGACCTCAAGCGGCCCGACCGCTTCCATTACATCCTGTTCAAGGGCAACCGTACCTCCTGGCTCGTGTGGGGGGCCTGGATCCTCATGGCCTACGGTGCCGTGGCCGTGGCGTGGCTCGTGGGGGGTCTCACCGGCAACGATGCGCTGCTGAGGGGCCTCGCGCTGCCCGCGCTCGCGCTCGCCGGCGGTGCCGCCGGGTACAGTGCGTTTCTCTTCGGCCAGGCGGAAGGGCGCGACTTCTGGCAGAGCTCGCTGCTGCTGCCGCAGCTGCTCGTCTCCGCCCTCGCGGCAGGGGCAGCCTCGCTGCTGATCGCGGGCTGGGTGCCCGTCGCCGACCCGCGCGCGATGGGCGTGCTCGCCACGCTCTTGCTGCTGTCGCTGCTCGCGCAGGCGCTGATTCTTTTCGCCGAGCTCTTCGGCTCGCACGCCAGCGTGGACGTCGCCCGCGCGGCGCGCCTGATCACGCGCGGGCCGTGGAGTGGCCGCTTCTGGGGCGGCGTCATCGTGATCGGCATCGCGGCGCCGATGGCGCTCGTGGCGTGGGGCCCCGCGCCCGCCGTCCTCGGCGCCGTCCTCGCGCTCCTCGGGCTCTGGATCTACGAGGATTTATGGGTCAAGGCCGGGCAGTCCATTCCGCTGAGTTAGGAGCGCCATGACGTTTCCGTCGACGCCGCCGCTGCATCCTGTTGCGCGTGATCTCGAGCCGCGCGCGGGCGGACTCGCCGCGTATCCGCCTGTGGAGCGCTGGGACGACTGGGAGGAATACGACTCCGTGGCGTGGCCGAAGAAGGTCAAGCGCCACTACTCGCTCATTCCCACCATCTGCTTCAACTGCGAGGCGGCGTGCGGGCTGCTCGCCTACGTCGACCAGACCACGCTGAAGATCCAGAAGTTCGAGGGCAACCCGATGCACCCGGGCAGTCGCGGGCGCAACTGCGCCAAGGGTCCCGCCACGCTCAACCAGGTGCAGGACCCCGAGCGCATCCTCTATCCGCTCAAGCGCGTGGGCGAGCGCGGCGGCGGCCAGTGGGAG
>JBKKCN010000274.1:0-4149 GCA_046712525.1 Candidatus Rokuibacteriota bacterium | reverse complement strand
GCGCACGGGCGAGCCGTCCGCGCCCTCGATGCGCAGGGGCAGCGCGATGAAGTGGCAGCGCGGCGCGCCGATGGCATTCAGATTCGTGAGGTACTCGATGACGGTGATGCCGGCGGGGAAGAAGACGTCGTGCGTCGTGCACTCGTGCCGCGTGACCTTGCGGTCCGGCTCGAAGATCATCGTGCGGATGGCATAGTCGGGCGGGTAGTCGTAGCCGACCGCCTTCACGCGGCGCTGCACGAGCCACTCGCACGCGCTTCGTCCTGTGTGCGGGGCCTCGCGCCAGAAGCGCTCGCTCTCCACGCTCACGCGCCGCGGCCAGTCCGTGCGGAGGAGGACGATGTCACCCGCCTGCACGTGTCCGGCGTGCGCGTCGAGATCGGCCGCCGTCACCTCGCCGTTATCCCCGAGGTGGGTGAGGTCGACGACGGCGGCGGGGCCCATCCACTGGTCGGCGGGCATCTGGGCGATGTCGCGGTCGCCGGGCAGGAAGTGGTTGGGCGCGTCCACGTGCGTGTAGGCGTGGCAGGTCACGGTGAGGATGGTGGACTGGAAAAGGTCGCCCGCCTCGTGTGACGAGCGGCGCTCGCTCGCCACCTTCCAGGGGAAGTGCGGCTTGATGGGAAAGCTGAGGTCGACCACGCGCATGATCGCTAGCGTGGTGCGGCGAGTACCGCCACCGGATAACCCAACCGGATGCGATCGCCTTCGCGGCGGGTGTCCATGCCGAGGGCGTCGTCCGTCAACGAGGCGGCGAACATCTCGCGGATGCGGTCCCCGTCGCCTCCATTCGGAAACGACCGTGAGAGTAATCCCTCCAGCTCGCCTTCGAGGCGGTACGACGTCCGGCGTGGGTCCGGCAGGCCCGCCTCGCGAAAAAGGCGGTTGTGCTCCTCCAGCGGCAGCGCACGCACGTGGGAGGGGTCGCGCAGCTTCTCCATCCGGTTGAAGGCCTCAGCCTTGTCGGGCGCGGGCGCGGCGTCCACCACCATGACGGTGCCGCCGGGGGCGCACGCGCGGCGCATTTCCGCCAGCACGCGCCCGGGCTCGAGAAAGTGATGGAAGGCGAAGCGCGAGACGACGATGGAGAAGGACGCGTCGGGGTAGGGCAGCGGCAGCACGTCGCCCTCCTGCCACGTCACGTTGGCCAGTCCCCGCGCGCGCTGTAATGTCCGCGCGCGATCGAGCATGGCGGGGGTGACGTCGATGCCGGTGGCGTGCCGCACGGTGCGGGCGAACGCGCACACCACGATGCCGGGTCCGCACGCGACGTCGAGGACGGTGTCGTCAGCGCCCGCGCCGCTGAAGGCGACGATGCGCGACAGCGCCTCCTCGTCCTTGATGGCGGGCGAGGTGGCGAAGGTCGTGGCCTGTCGCGTGAACTGGTCGAGAATCAGCGCCTGATGGTCGGCCGCGGCCATCAGACCACTCGCTTGTAGAGCACGCCGCCCTTCATGATGACGGCGATCCTGTCCTGCATCTGGAAGAGGCGCAGGTTCTTGAGGGGATCACCGTCGACGACGAGGAGGTCGGCGTACTTGCCGGGCTCCACGGTACCGATCTTGTCCGACATGCGGAAGAGCTCGGCGTTGACCTTGGTGGCGGAGAGGAGGACCTCCATCGGCTTCATCACCTGCGCCTTCAGCTCGAACTCCGCCGCGCGCTGCACCATCATGTCGCCGAGAAGATCGGAGCCGGAGCCGATCTTGCAGCCGGCCTTGTACGCGTAGGTGAGACCCTGCACGGACTGCTCGCGCGCCATGTTGATCTTGGCGATCTGGTGATCGCCGATGCCGTAGCGCTTGCCTTCGCGATAGATCATCTCGTACGTGATCATGGTGGGCACGAGGAAGGCCCCCGCGTCCTTGATCGCCTTCGCCGCCCCTTCGCGGATGAGGTTGCCGTGCTCGATGGACCGCACGCCCGCCGTGATGGCGTTGCGCACGGCGGTGTCCGAGTACGCGTGCGAGAGCACGTACTTGCCGACGGCCTGCGCTTCCTCGACGGCCGCGCGCATCTCGCCGATGGTGTACTGCGTGGTGTCGAGCTCGTCGGAGGGTGACATGGCGCCGCCGGAAGCCATGATCTTGATCTGGTCCACGTCGCGGCGCAATTGCTCGCGCACGGCCTTGCGGACCTCCGCCTCGCCGTCGGCGATGGAGCCGATCATGCCGATGCAGCAGTCGATGGGCTCCATCCACTCCGCGCGCCGCCGCTTGTCGCCGTGGCCACCCGTCTGCGAGATGTAGTTCCCCGACACGAGCATCCGCGGGCCCGGGTACACGCCTTCGTTGATGGCTTCCCTGAATCCATAATCGGCGCCGCCCGCGTCGCGCACGGTGGTGAAGCCCTGCATGAGACATTCCTCCGCGCGGCGCAGCGCCTTGGCCGCGAGCAGGCTGGGCGGCAGGAAGCGATGCTGGTCGGTGATGTTGCCCTCGACGGCGCAGATGTGGACGTGCGCATCGGTCAGGCCCGGCATGAGCGTCTTGCCCTTGCAGTCGATCGTCGTCACCTGGCCCGGTACCGCACCCGCTCCCGGCTTGGCGAGGACGTCCTTGATGCGGTCGCCCTCGACGACGACGCTGGCGCCCTGCACGGGCTCCGCCCCCGTGCAGTCGAGGAGCACCGCGTTCGTGAAGACGGTGATCATCGCGCGATCACCTTCGCGTCGTACATCCACACCTTCTCGTCGGCGCGCGGCGCCCACTCCACGTGACTGGCCACGCCGTACAGATCGTGCTGCTGCCACAGGAAGACCCACGGCGCTTCCTCGCGCAGCACCTGCTGCAGGTCGGCGTATGCCGCCGCGCGGCCCTTGGCATCCACCACCGTGATCGCTTTCGCGATCTTGTCGTCGATCGTCTTGTTGTTGCCGTAGGAGGCGTACGTCTGATCCGCCTTGAAGAGTGGCTCCATGGTGCCCTGGCCGTAGAGGGCGGGACCCCAGCCGAGGAAGAAGAGATCCCCCGTCTTGCGGTTCTTGATCTTGTCCAGATGCGTGCCCCACTCGTTCACGACCACGTTGGTCGTGATGCCCAGGCGTTGGAGCTGGGCGGCGATGGCGAGCGACACGTCCTTGTCGAGCGGGTAGCGGCCGGAGGGCGTG
The DNA here is from genome assembly GCA_046712525.1 of Candidatus Rokuibacteriota bacterium. Taxonomy (GTDB): domain Bacteria; phylum Methylomirabilota; class Methylomirabilia; order Rokubacteriales; family CSP1-6; genus JBBDXO01. Next base: position 1,040 of record JBKKCN010000274.1, on the reverse strand, counting down.
TCGAGCGTCAGCGTCAGCGTCCTGGGATCGACCCCCGCTTCCTTGAACAGCGCCTGCGCGCGCGCGGGATCGTACTTGTAGCACTCCGCCTTCGCGAAATCGACGTTGGCGGGCGCGAGGGGGCCGCACATGCGGGTAGCGTTGCCCTTGAGGACCTTGGCGATGAGCTCGTCCACGTCCACCGCGTGATTCATGGCGCGCCGCACCCGCACGTCCTGCATCGGTCCCGGCTTGAGGTTCACGAGGGCCAGGTAGTTGATGCGCGAGGAGACCGTCGAGCGCACCTTGGCGCGACCGCTCCTGTCCACCACCTCCATCGCGTGCGGCGGCACGTCCTTCATGATGTCGATCTCACCGGAGAGCAGGGCCGCCATGCGCGAGCTGAACTCGGGGATGAACCGGAAGGTCACGCGGCTCACGTCCGCCGGCCCTGCCCAGTAGTCGGGGTTGCGCTCGAGCACCAGCCGCTCGTCACGCTTCCACTCCACGAACTTGAAGGGGCCGGTGCCGATGGGCTTCTGGGCGAGCGCCTGCGGCCCCTGCTCCTTGAGCGCCTTGGCGGGCATGACCAGAAAGTCGGTGAGGGAGGCGCGGTCGATGAGGCTCGGCCACGGGCCGTCGGTGATGAAGCGCACCGTGTAGTCGTCGACGATGTGGACGTCCTTGATCTGCTTCCAGTAGGCGGCGTAGTGCGTCTTGTTCGCCGGATCTTTCAGGTAGTCCATGGTCGCCTTCACCGAGTGCGCCGTGAAGGGCTCGCCGTTGTGGAACTTCACGTTCCGGCGCAGCGCGAACTCCCACGTGGTGTCGTTGACGACCTTCCACGCGGTGGCCAGCATCGGCTTGGGCTGCAGGGTCTTGGCGTCGCGATCGAGCAGGCGATCGTAGATGTGCTCGAGCTGCGAGTTCGTCGTCCAGTCCACGATGGTGACGCCGAGCAGCGTGCGCGGCTCCGCGCCGAAGCCGACCACCACTTCCTTCGTGCGGGCGCGGTCCTGGGCCTCGATGACGGCGGCGAGCGCCACCACGATGGTGACAAG
>JBKKCN010000273.1:0-3573 GCA_046712525.1 Candidatus Rokuibacteriota bacterium | reverse complement strand
CATCGTCGAAGCGCACGGGGGCACCATCGAGGTGTCGAGCGCAGAGGGCGCGGGGACGACGTTTCGAGTGAGCCTGCCGGTGGCGGGCGGAGGTCGAGGATGACCAAGCAAAAGCTCCTGATCGTCGACGACGACGAGGCCATCCGGACGCAGCTCAAGTACGCGCTCCGGGACGACTTCACGCTCTACTTTGCCGAGGACCGCAAGACGGCGCTGGCGGTCCTGGCGGAACAGCACCCCGGCCTCGTCAGCCTCGACCTGGGCCTGCCTCCGGCGGCTGAAGGCGCGGAAGAGGGCCTCAGAACCCTGGACGAGATCATCAAGCTGGCGCCGGCGACGAAAATCGTCGTGGTCACCGGTAACGGGGACCGCGAGAATGCAATCCGCGCCATCCAGCTTGGCGCTTTCGATTATCACTCCAAGCCCGTGGAGCTGTCGGCCTACAAGGTGGTCCTGCACCGGGCCGCCTATCTGCAGACGCTGGAGGCGGAGTCCGACAAGCATCAGTCGAGCGCAGAGTCGGCCACCCGCTTCGAGGACATCCTGGGGACCACGCCCGCCATGCGGGAGATCTTCGGGGTGGTGACGCGTGTCGCCAAGACTGACGCCACCGTGCTCATCCAGGGTGAGAGCGGGACCGGCAAGGAGCTGCTGGCGAGGGCCATTCACACCAACAGCCGCCGCAAGCAGCGGCCCTTCGTGGCGATCAACTGCGGCGCCATCCCTGAATCCCTGCTCGAGTCGGAGCTGTTCGGACACGAGAAGGGGGCCTACACGGGAGCCCACATCCAGCGCAAAGGGAAGCTGGAAGTGGCCGACCGCGGCACGCTGTTCCTCGACGAGATCGGCGAGATGAGCGTGCCGCTGCAGGTCAAGCTCCTGCGCTTCCTCCAGGAGCGGCAGATCGAGCGTGTGGGCGGCCGCGATCTCATCCAGGTCGATGTGCGCATCATTGCCGCCACCAACAAGGATCTAAAGGCGGAATTGCAGGCCGGGAACTTCCGGGAAGACCTCTACTATCGCCTCTCGGTGGTCAACATCAAGCTCCCCCCGCTGCGCGACCGGGGAGAGGACATCATCCTGATCGCCAATGCCTTCCTGCGTCTGGGCTGCCAGGAGCACCGGCGCAAGCTCCGGTTCCGCAGTGAGGCGCTGGAGGCCATCGCCCGCTACGGCTGGCCCGGCAACATCCGCGAGCTCGAAAACGCCGTGCAGCGAGCGGTGATCATGGCGCGCGGCAAGTTTGTCGAGGTGGCCGATCTCGGCATCGAGGTTGAACCGAGGGCTGAGGACCTGCCGTCGCTGAAGGAGGCGCGCGGGCGGGCCGAGCGCGAAGCCGTTATCGACGCCCTGGTGAAGACGCGCGGCAACATCAGCCAAGCCGCCAAGCACGTGGGTGTGAGCCGCCCCACCTTCCACGGTCTGCTTGACAAGTTCGGCGTGAACGCCAGAGAGTTCCGATGAACGTGGCGGACGCGCGCGCCGGAGGGCTCCTCGATGGAAACTGTCGGCGATCTTTTCAGAAGTGAGGGTGGGACTCTTGGGGTGATCTGTAACACATTGAAACATCTATCTTCTTGGGGTGGAACGGTTTCTGCAATAACTCCCCCCAGAAGCGGATCGCTCGGCACCTTACAGACAGGAGAGGTTGAATGAAACTCAAAGCGGTAGTGACGCACGGCTTGGCGGTAACGGGTCTCGTTGCACTGGTGGTGGGTCAGGCGTCTACGGCGGCCGCCGTGACCTTCAACTACTCCCAGAGCGCTGGGTTCGTGTTCGGCTCGGCGGTGACGGAGGTTGGTTTCCCTGTCGCTTCGCAGCCGGCCACTCTGGTCAGCGGCGTGGAGTATTTTAGCGGGCCACCCAGCCTGCCGACGGGTGTCGCTCCGCCCCTGCTCGGGCCGCCGGCCTTCCCGCCGGCCACGCCGACATTCACGACAGTGGCCTGGGGTTGTGATCTCGCCGGCAACAACTGTGCGGCAATGGGCAACAATGTCGTGGCGACCGACCCGCGTCTGAACCCGGCCCGGAGCGGGTTGTTCGTGGAAGGGCAGTTCGGCACGGTCAGCGATGATGGGGTGTACGTTACCATCACGCATCTCGAGCACACCAACAACGCGGTGACGGGTCGGACCCTCTTGAGCGTGGACATCGCGTCCATCCTCACGATCTCGACGGCGCCAACACCGACGACGGATCCTGCTCTCCTCAACATCGTGTTCAAGGAGACGCTCAACCAGGCGCCGTGCGCGTTCCCGACCCCGCAATCGTCGGTTTGCGACGACTTCTTCACGTTCGATTTCTCCAGTTTCGTGCCCCTGGTCATCACCGACAATGGCCAGCAGTACCTGGTCGAGTTCCAGCTGGCCAATCTGGTGAATGCGAGCTTCGTGGGAACACCGGCGACGGGCACGATCTTCACCGCTGAGGGCGTGACCAGCGAGGTCGACGTGCAGATGAGGATTACCCTTCTCCCGGTGCCGGAACCCGCGACGCTGATGCTGCTGGGCGCGGGTCTGATCGGCGTCGGGTTCGCCGCCGCCAAGCGACGTCGCAACAAGATTTAAGCCGCAGCAGAAAAGCGGTACCAACGGGGCGGCCACGTGGCCGCCCCGTTTGCTTTCAGTCAGAATTGCGCGCGCCCGCTCATGTCTTCCAGGATGTGTCTCGGACGTGGACACCGCCGATGATCCCCTCCTGACAGTCCCTACCCGCAAAAATGGTCAGTGCGCCTAACAATCAGTGACTTAGGCGCTTGGCGGTCGTCTTGCTCTGTACTGCCCCGAGAGGGGAACCCAGCGCGCATCGATTTTGGCGGTGTTCACTTCGCACCACCTCTGCATCTCGAGAGGCATCGCAAGCCTACAACCTGCTCCTCAACGTTCTAGTGGAGCAGGTGAGCACGCCGCATTTCGCGGCGGCTTCAATTGTCATCGTGCCGCGACCGCGGCCACCTTTGAGTCAGGAGGCCCCATGCGTGATCGATTGTTGACCGGCCTCGCCCTGCTGCTCACATTTGCTCTGATGATGCCGACACCCGTTGCCGCCGAATTTACCGCTGCTGAGAAAGCGCAGGAGGTTCACTACCGCAACGCCGCAACGCACATCACAGGCGCGACGTGGACCTATATGGCGTACACGTTCAACGCCTACGTGCAGCCGACGACCAAGCCGGCGCTGACGGCCGCCGCGCTCACCACCGTCAAGGCGCTCGATGAGATTAACGACGGCTACTCCGCGCTCGTTGGCGACGTCAGTACGGATCAGACGGGCACACCCCGATTCCTCCAGCTTGAAACCAGTCGAGCCCAACGGCTCCAAGTCGCCTTTGACAAGGTCGCGCGCCTGAAATGGATCCTGGCGCAAGCCATTGCCGAGTGGAACGCGGCGAAGCCGCTGTTGCCGGACTCGGCCTACCAGGACGGCATTCGTCGCGTTGCTGACAATCTGGGCTTCGCGCTCAGCGAGATCAGCGCCTTCGACACAAGCTTGCCGTACCTGAACCCCAAGCCTCCGACGCACCCGAAATTTGCGCCGACCACGATCGTGGGACCACACGGACACTTCCGCAAT
>JBKKCN010000272.1:0-3248 GCA_046712525.1 Candidatus Rokuibacteriota bacterium | reverse complement strand
GCGTACACGATGCCGATGATCGCTTCCTGGGGGATGGGCGCGCGGCGCACGCGCGTGAGGGCGAAGAGCAAGCCGCCCGCCACCGCGAACACGAGCGCGTACCAGTAGGCGGCGGGACTGGCCACGGCATGGCCGGCGAGAAAGGCGATGGTGATGCCGAGGGCGGCCACCTGCGCGAGGGCGAGGTCCACGAAGATCACGCCGCGGGCGAGGACGTGGAGGCCGAGGTAGACGTGGATGGCGGTGAGGACGAGGCAGGCGAGGAAGGGCAGCCACAGCAGGTCGATCACCGCAGCGCCTCCGCGAGCCGGCGCACGTTGAGGTCGAAGAGGGCGATGTAGTCGGCGGCGGCGGGATCGCCCCCCACCGACGGCATCAGCGTGACCGCGCGACCGCCGGCGCGGGCGGCGAGGCTGTTGACGAGGGCCGCGTTGGACGAGGGCTCGGCCACGATCACGCGCACGCCGCCCGTGCGCATCCGCTCCACGAGGTCGGCGAGATACGCAGGCGACGGTGGCACCCCCGGCGTCGGCTCCACCGCCGCCGCCACCACGAGGCCGAAGCGCGCCGCGAAGTACGGCCACGTGTCGTGCACCACGACCACGCGTGCCCCGCGGTACGGCGCGAGCGCCGCCGTCCATCGCACGAGACCGGCGTCGAGGGCGGCGAGGAAGCGCTGCCGCTGGGCCGCGAAGCGCCCCGCGTGCGCGGGAGCAAGGCGGCTGAGCGCCTCCGCGATGGCGCCCGTCATCGCGCGCCCGTTCTCGGGATCGAGCCAGTAGTGCGTGTTGCCGTAGCCGTGGACGTGACCGGCGCCGCCGCCTTCACGCACGCGCGGCGCCTCCGCCTGCTGGATCTGCACGCTGCGGGAGATGTCGAGGTGGTGCGGGCTGCCGGGCGCGAAGCGCTGGTCACCGAGGGTGCGAAGCGCGCGCGGCAGCCAGGGCTCGTGGTCGAGCCCGATGCGGACGAGGAGCGCGGCCGTCTTGAGCCGCGCGAGCTGCCCCGGCTTCGCGTCCACCGTGTGCGGGTCTTGCAGGGGCGGGGCGAGGCTCTCCACCTCGACGGCGTCGCCGCCGACGGCCTGCACGAGCGCCTTGAGATCGGTGGTGGTCGTGACGACCTTGAGGCTGCCGCCGCCCCACGCGGGGGCGGCGGCGAAGAGGACGGCCGCGAGCGCGAGCGCCCGCGTCACTACTTCTTCGTGAAGATGCTCTTGGGCACCATGCAGTGCACGCCCTTGCGGATGTCCACCACCTGCGTGACACGGCAGTCGCCCACCATCGAGGTGAGCGCGTACGCTTCGTCGCGGCTCATGGGGACCATCTTCTGCGTGGACAGGAACGCCACCGATTCCCGCACGGCGATCTTCATCGCCTCGTTGAGGTCCTCGTCGAAGCCCATCATGATCCAGTGCGTGGGCGTCTCCGCGCGCGGCCAGTCCAGCTTCATGTCCTTGCGCACGACGGGCTGAAGGACGATCTCGCGATAGGCGCACTCGAGCGCGGTGAGGCTGACCTCGCCGTTACCCTGGCGGCAGTGCGAATCGCCGGTCCAGAGGAGGGCGCCCTTGACGAAGACGGGCAGGTAGAGCGTGGATCCCTCCTGCAGCTCGTTGAGGTCCATGTTGGAGCCGTTCTTCCACGGCCGCAGCGTGCTCGTGCGGCCCTTGGCGTCGCGGATGGCCGGGCCCGCTTTCTCCTTCGGCTCGTTGGGATCGGGGCCGACCGCGATGGTGCCGGGAAAGGGCTGCAGATCGATCACGATGCCGGGCTTGAACTCCGTCTGCTTCTTCTCCCAGTCGAGGTAGTAGTAGCGTACGAAGCCCGTGGGGAACTCGGGACCGAGCTGACCGACGGTGGGGAACTGCGAGCCGGGCAGGTGGAAGTTGGTGGCGAACGCCTTGGGCACGATCTTCTTGATGCGGATCTCCAGCACGTCGCCGGGCTCGGCGTTGTTGACGAAGATCGGCCCCGTCACCGAGTGCGGGCCTCCGCCCGGGTTGGCGAGACGGAGCTTGACGATCTCCTCCATGGTGGTGCCGGGCTGGATGGCGTTGTGCGCGTGCATCATGGTCTCGACGGCCACCGTGTCGCCCGAGCTCATGGTGAGCTTCGGCGGCTCCTTGGGATCGAGCCAGCCCCACTGCGTGGTGTCGAGGGTGGCGGGCAGCACGTGGTAGCGGGCGCCGCCCACGCCCACGCTGCGGTCGCGCTTGGATTCGTCCACCTGCGCGACTGCGTAGAGGCCGGCGGCGAGCAGCACGCCGGCAAAAGTGAGGAGCGTGACGACGCGCTTCGTGCTGCGCAGTGACGGCATGATCGCCTCCGTGTCTGTGGTCGAGGGAGCTGCAACGCGACGCGGTGGATCATCGGCCAGGACCAGAGCGACCGCAAGGGGGATAATGGCTGCCCATGAGTGAGGCTTTCTGGCTCAGCGTCGAGGAGCAGCAGACGCGCGAGCTCGCGCGTGCGCTTGCGCGGGAGCGCATCGCGCCGCTCGCCGCCCAGGTGGATGAATCCGAAACGTATCCCGCGCAGCAGCTCGAGCTGCTGGGCGCGCAAGGGCTGATGGGCCTGTACATCCCCGAGCGGTACGGCGGCGCCGGCCTGGGGGCGATGGCGTTCTGCCTGGCGGTGGAGGAGCTGGCGTGGGCGTGCGCGTCCACCGCCGTGATCTTCCTCGTGCAGTACGCCGCCGGGTATCCGCTCATCGCCGCGGGCACCGATCAGCAGAAGCGCCGTTACCTGCCGCGTCTGGCGTCGGGCGAGATCACCACCGCGCTGTCGATCTCGGAGCCCGGCGCCGGCTCCGACGCCGCCGCCATGCAGACGACCGCGGTGCGTAAAGGTGACCGCTACCTCCTCAACGGCTCGAAGATGTGGGTCACCAACGGCAGCCACGCGGGTGTCATCACCCTCTTCGCCACCGTGGACCGCGCGCGAGGCCACAAGGGCGTCACCGCCTTTCTCGTGGAGCCGACCTTTCCGGGCTTCGAGGTCGGCAAGCACGAGCGCAAGCTCGGGATCCGCGGCTCGCCCACGGTGGCCCTGCATCTCGCCGACTGCGAAGTGCCCGTCGAGAACCGGCTCGGCGCCGAAGGCGAGGGTTTCCGCGTGGCGCTGGGCGCGCTCGATCGCTCGCGGCCCGCGGTGGGCGCGCAGGCGGTGGGCCTCGCGCAGGCCGCGCTCGACGCGGCCACCGGCTACGCCAGGCAGCGCACGCAGTTCGGTCAGCCCATCGCCGCC
>JBKKCN010000271.1:0-3103 GCA_046712525.1 Candidatus Rokuibacteriota bacterium | reverse complement strand
ACGCTGAACCCCGCCGAGTATTTCCGGCGCGACGACGATCACCGCGGCATCGCTCCCGGCCGCTACGCCCACGAGTGCGTCCTCGAGGACCTCAACCAGCCGCGGCCGCAGACGGTCATCGCGCGGGGGCAGGTCGCCGCCGATCACGGGCGTGTGCTCGTCGAGGTGCCGGAGCCGGCGTGGCCGAAGGTTTTCACCTCCCCGCACGCGCGCCTGGCCGCGCGCTGGCAGGCACGCCCGGAGGATTTCGAGCTGCCGCCGCGATCGACGTACCCCGTCATCCGGCTCGTGAGCGCCGTCATCACGAAAGTCGAGGAGCGTCCTCCGGGGGCGGACGATCTGCGCGCCGCCCTCGTCGATCGCGGCGGCCGGTGGGTGGCGCCCGCGCTCGTGACGGGCTTTGCCGACCGCCTCCACGGCCTCGCGACGACGATGACCACGGACTTCAACATCCTCGTGCTCGGCCGCAGCCCCCACGCGATGGCGCGCGCGGTGAACCGGTTGACGAAGATCCGCGGCGGCGTGGTGATCACCGAGGGCGACACGGTGGTCTACGAGCTGCCGCTGCCGCTGGGCGGCATCATGAGGGGGGGATCGCTCGTCGACGCCGCCGGGTGGGAGCAGGAGCTGCGGGCGCAACTGGCGGAGCGCGGCTACGCGCATCACGACCCCCTCTTCACCATGCTCTTCCTCGCCGCCGATTTCCTGCCCGCCGTGCGGCTGAGCCCGCGCGGAGTGTGGGACGTCAGGGGCGCGCGCGTCCTGCTGCCACGTCGGCGGTTACGACGGCGCGAGCGGCGGCGATGAGGCGCCGGTGGGCGGTGTGAGGTGGCTTCTGCTGGCGCTGGCCGTCCTCGCGCTGACGGTGGCAGGTAACGCCGCGGCGGCGGGCTCGTTCACGAGCGGAGTCCACGAGGGCCGGGAGTACCGGCTCTACGTGCCCGCCACGCCGGCGGGGACGCTGGTGATCGCGCTGCACGGGTGCTGGCAGACGCCGGACGACTTCGCGCGCGGCACGCGGCTGAACGAGGCGGCCGACCGGCGCGGTCTCGTGATCGTGTACCCGGCGCAGGGGCGCCGCGCCAATCCCTATCGCTGCTGGAACTGGTACGCGGCCGATTCGCACACGGCGGCGGGCGGCGAGACGGGCGAGATCCTCTCGCTCGCGCGGCACATCCGGAGTGAGCAGGGGCTGAAAGACCCGAAGGTCATCGCGCTCGGTTTCTCCGCGGGCGGCTTCATGGCCGTCAACCTCGTGTGCGCGGAGCCGAAGCTCATCGCCGGCGTGGGCGTGATGGCGGGCGGCGCCTACCGCTGCGGCGTCAGCGCCGAGTCCGCCATCCAGTGCATGCGCGGACGCGTGGGAGACGGGGCCGCCGCCGCCCAGGCGTGCCTGGCGGTCACGGGCGCGCGCTCGCTGCCGGTGCGCGCGTCTCTGTGGCACGGCGGCCTCGACTCGGTGGTGCACGCGGCCAATCTCGCAGCCCTGGAGACGATGTTCGCGCGCGCCATCGGCATGGTGTCGTCGGCGACCGAGTCACGCGACGGCGCCGTGACGTCGGTCCACCGCGATCGGCGCGGGATGCCCGTCGCCGAGACGTGGCTCATCCGCGACATGGGCCACGCGTGGAGCGGCGGTGATGCGCGCGGCACGCACACGTATCCGCCGGGCCCGCGCGCCACCGACCGCATGCTCGACTTCCTGCTCGATTCCCCGCCGCGCTGACCGTGCGCCGCCAGCGCCGTCTCGCGCTCGGGGTTCTGGTGGCCGCCGTGGTGCTCGCCGTCGCCGCCTATCCCTTGCGCGAGACGTGGTGGGGCGGGCTCGTGCTCGCGATCGCGGAGGCCGGCGTGGTGGGCGGGCTCGCGGACTGGTTTGCCGTCACCGCGCTCTTTCGTCATCCCCTCGGCATCCCCATCCCGCACACCGCGCTCATCCCCTCGAACTGGGAGCTGATGGCGGCCCGCGTGGGCAGCATGGTGGGCAATCGCGTGCTCACGAAGGAATACGTGAGCGAAGAGATCGGCCGCATCGACGTCGCGGAGCTGCTCGCGCAGGGCGCGGCGCGGCTGTCGCGCAAGGACATCGAGACGGCCACCCTCACGGCGGTGCAGTGGGCGGCTGATCTCATCACGCCGGCGACGTCGGGTGAGCTCCTCACGCGCCTGCGCCGGGCCCTCATGGACCAGCCCGTCGCGCCCGTGCTCGCGGCCGTCCTCGGAGTGGCGCGCCGGCACGGCTGGGACCAGCACGTCGTGCAGGGACTGTTGACGGTGCTCTCGGACGCGATGGACCGCCCCGAGTTTCGGCAGACGGTGGCCGAGCTCATCGACGACCTCTTCGCCCGCTACCGCGCGCGCCTGGGTAAGTACCCGCGGCTGTTCGTCGGGGTGGCCACCGCCCTGGGGATCATCGATCGCGAGCGGCTCGTGGCCGCGCTGCACGCGGGCCTCAAGCAGGTGGCGGCCGATCGCGCGCACCCGCTGCGCGAGCGGTTGGGCGAGGTGGTCGCCGATCTCGAGAACCGCCTCGTCACGGATGCCGTCCTCGCCGCCAAAGTGGAGGAGGCCAAGCACCACCTGCTGGACACGCCCGCCATCAGCCAGTTCTTCGAGGACGCCGCCACCGCTCTGCACCGCGCTCTCCTCGCCGATCTCGGCCGCGACCGCTCGCAGGTGGTGGAGTGGTTGGCCGACCGCCTCGAGCGCGGGCGCGTCACCCTCATCCAGGACGCCGAGCTGCGCGTGCAGGTGGACGGCTGGGTCAAGGCGCGCGTGGCCGACCTCGTCGAGCGCCATCACGGCCGCCTGGCCTCGTTCATCGAGAATGGGGTGCGCGCGCTCGGGCCCGAGGGCGCCGTGCGGCTCATCGAGGAGCACGCGGGGGACGACCTCCAGTACATCCGGGTGAACGGCACCGTGGTGGGAGGTCTCGCGGGCGGCGCCATCTATCTCATCCATCTGCTGCTGCGCGGGTTCTGAGCGTCGCGACGCGGCGCGTCGCGCCCGGGTTGTCGGTGTGGGGGTTTTCACGTACACTCCGGCCCACCGCCGCACATCCTTGGAGGTACACGAATGATTCCGCTGCGATTTCTCGCCTTCC
>JBKKCN010000270.1:0-3351 GCA_046712525.1 Candidatus Rokuibacteriota bacterium | reverse complement strand
AAGTCGACGCTGCTCAACGTGATCGCGGGCATCGACCATCCCACGGCGGGGACCGTGGTCGTGAACGGCACCGATCTCACGGCGCTCGACGAGCATGAGCGCACGCTTTTTCGCCGGCGGCACATCGGGTTCGTCTTCCAGTTCTTCAATCTCATTCCGCTGCTGACGGTCGAGGAGAACCTATTGCTGCCGCTCGACCTCAACGGTCGCGCCGACGCCGAGGGCGCCAAACGGGCTCGCGCCTTGCTCGAGCGCGTCGGGCTCGGCGGGCGCGGCGACAGCTTTCCCGAGCGGCTGTCAGGCGGCGAGCAGCAGCGCGTTGCCATCGCGCGTGCGCTGATCCACGACCCCGTGCTCATCCTGGCCGACGAGCCCACGGGCAATCTCGACATGGAGACGGCCGCCGTCGTGCTCGACCTGCTCGACACCCTCGCGCGCGAGGCCGGCCGCACCGTGCTGATGGTGACCCACAGCCGCGAGGTGGTCGGCGTGGCCGACCGCATCTTCACCGTGCAGCGAGGCAGCCTGGTCGAGAGCCCGCGGTGATGACCGGGCAGCTCGCGCGGCTTGCGGTGCGGCAGCTGCGCTCGCACCCGTGGCAGCTGGGGCTGGCGATCCTCGGCATTGCGCTCGGCGTGGCCGTCGCCGTGTCCATCGACCTCGCAAACGGCAGCGCGCTCCGTGCCTTCGGGTTGGCCACCGAGGCGGTGAGCGGCCGCGCCACGCACCAGATCGTCGGCGGGCCGTCGGGACTGCCCGACGCCCTCTATCGTCGCCTGCGGCTCGACCTCGGCGTGCGCCGCGCCGCCCCCATCGTCCACGGCGACGTGGCGGCGGCGGGCCGCGACGGCCGGACGTTCCACGTGCTCGGGATCGATCCTTTCGTCGATGCCGATTTTCGTCCGTACCTGGGCACCGAGGACCGCCGCGTGGCGCGCGGCGGCGATCCACTCGCCCGGGCGACCGATCTCGTGGCACGCAGCGGCACGGCCATGATCGCCGCGACGACCGCGAATGACCTCGGGCTTACGATCGGTGGCGAGCTCGCGATCGAGATCGCCGGCCACCGCCGCACGCTGGCGATCGTGGGCCTGCTCCAGCCGGCCGATCCCGCGAGCGCCCGCGCGCTGGACGGTCTGCTCGTCACCGACATCGCGACGGCGCAGGAGCTCTTCGGTGCCGTCGGCCGCCTCACGCGCATCGATCTCATCGTCGACGACCCCACGCTGCTGGCGCGGATCGGCGCGGCGCTGCCCCCCGGCGCGGACCTGGTGGCGGCGGGCGCGCAGGCGGGCGCCACAGCGAGGATGATCCTGGCCTTCCAGTGGAATCTCGCGGCCCTGTCGCTGCTGGCGCTGGTCGTCGGCATGTTTCTGATCTACCAGACGATGACCTTCTCGGTGGTGCAGCGGCGGCCGCTGATCGGCTCCTTGCGTGCCCTCGGCGTGACCCGCGGCGAGATCTTCGCGCTCGTGATGAGCGAGGCGCTGGTCATCGGCATCGTGGGGACGCTCGCCGGCCTTGCGCTCGGCTTCGGGATGGCGCAGGGCCTGTTGCGGTTGGTCACGCGCACGATCAACGATCTGTATTTCGTGCTGTCCGTGCGCGAGGTGATGCTGGACCCCCTCACGCTCGCCAAGAGCCTGCTGCTCGGCATCGGCGTCACCGCCCTTGCGGCGCTCGCCCCCGCGCTCGAGGCCACCGCCGCGCCGCCGCGCATCGTCATGAGCCGCGCGTCGCTGGAGACTCGTGCCCGGCGCGGCGCCGGCCGTGCCGGGTGGCTGGGGCTGGCGGCGCTCGCCGTGGGCGCCGTCGTCCTCGCCGTGCCCGGCGGCATCGTCGCCGGGTTTGCGGGGTTGTTCGTGGTGATGGTGGGCTGTGCGCTCGTCACCCCGGCCGCCGCTCTGGTCCTCCTGCGCCCGCTGCATGGAATTGCCGGCGCCGCCTTCGGCTTGCTCGGTCGCCTCGCCACGCGCGGCATCGTGGCCGCGCTGTCTCGCACGTCCGTCGCGATGGCGGCCTTGATGATTGCCGTGGCGGCGGCGATCGGCGTCGGCGTGATGATCGCGAGCTTCCGTGAGGCGGTGACGTCCTGGCTCGAGGGCACGCTGCGCGCGGACGTCTACGTGTCCGCTCCGAGCCTCGTGGGGAACCGGCCCGACGCCACCTTCGATCCCGCGCTGGCGGCGCGCCTGGCCGCCACGCCGGGCGTCGCGCGCGCGAGCACGTCTCGCGGGGTGGTGGTTCAGAGCGCGCGCGGTCCGGTGCAGGTGGTGGCGCTGGACATCGATCCCGCCCGGCCGCCACGCTGGCGCTTCCGCGAAGGCGGCGCCGCCGGCGTCTGGGATGGCGACGCGGTGATCGTGTCCGAGCCGTTCGCCAATCGCCACGCGACGAGCGGCACCGTGACGCTGCGCACCGATCGCGGCGAGCAGGCCTTCCGTGTGGCCGGCGTGTTCTACGATTACGGCTCGAGTGCCGGCGTCGTCGTGATGAGCCGACGCACCTACGATCGGGCGTGGAACGATCCGCGGATTTCGAGCCTCGCGCTGGAGGCGGCGCCGGGTGTCGACGTCGAGGCGCTGGTGGCCGCCGTGCGCGCGCGCGCCGCGGGCGGTCCCCGGCTCGTCGTCCGCTCCAATCGCGCGCTCCGCGAGGCGTCACTGGAGATCTTCGACCGCACGTTCGCCATCACCGGCGTGCTGCGCACGCTGAGCGTGGCGGTCGCGTTCGTCGGCATGCTGGCCGCACTCATGGCGCTGCAGCTCGAGCGCACGCGGGAGATCGGCGTGCTGCGCGCGCTCGGCCTCACGCCCCGCCAGGTCTGGGGCCTCGTCACCGCGCAGACGGGCATCATCGGGCTTCTGGCGGGTGTGCTGGCAGTGCCGAGCGGTTTGCTCCTCGCGGCCGTCCTGGTCTTCGTGATCAACCGGCGCTCGTTCGGCTGGACGATGTCGATCGATCCGTCGCCGTGGATCCTCCTGCAGGGCGTCGCGCTGTCGCTCGTGGCCGCGCTCCTGGCCGGCGTCTATCCGGCCTGGCGCATGGCGACCACGTCACCTGCCGAGTCGCTACGCGATGAATAGGACTGTGATCGCGGTCGTGCTCGTCATCGTCACGGCCGCTGCGGTGTTTGGTCTGTGGCCACGGCCGCGTGTTCCCATCCAGGCGACGCTCGCGGTGCGCGACGCGCTGGCCGAGGACAGAGGCGGGTTCGCGCGCGCGTTCGCCGCGCGCTCCTTGTCGTTCCCCGAGGACCACGGGCCGCACCCGGACTTCCGCACGGAGTGGTGGTACTACACCGGAAATCTCAAGACTCAGACCGGCCGCCACGTCGGATTCCAGCTGACC
>JBKKCN010000269.1:0-3005 GCA_046712525.1 Candidatus Rokuibacteriota bacterium | reverse complement strand
GGAACTTCATCGCCTCGAACACGGCCGCGATGCCGCAGAATCCGTTGGCGATGGTGAAGAAGTCCGCAAGGTGGAAGTTGCGGATCATCGAAAAGTGCCGGCGCGACCGTCGCTCGGTCATCTCCGGTCGGAGTGTAGCACTCCGCTAGCGCTTCAGCAGATAAGGTACGTCCGTGACGACGATGTTCTTGCGGAAGAGGAGCGCGCCTTTCACGAGGAGCGCCGTCTGGTTGTGCAGCATCTGCTGCCACCAGCGCGCAGGGATGAACTCCGGAAGGATCACCGTCACCACGCGGTGAGGGTCGCCCGCGTGGATGCGGTCGACGTACTCGAGCAAGGGGCTTAGGAGCGACCGGTACGGCGAGCTGAGCACGACGAGGGGAATCCCCATCTCCCACCGCCCCCACTTTTCCTCGATCCGTCTCGTGCGCTCCGGATCCGTCTCCACGAACACGGCCTTGGCGGCCGGCGACAGCGTCTGCGCGTACTGCACCGCCCGCACCACGCCCCGATGCAGGTCGCCCACGAGGACGAGTACGGTGTTGCTCATCGGCACGAGGTTGGGCATGTCCTCCATTGAGAGTTGGGCGGCGACCTCGTCGTAGTGCCGGTGGATGAGGACGAACACGAAGATCAGGGCGGGAATGAGGACGATGACGATCCAGGCGCCGTGCGTGAATTTGGTGGCGGCGATGGTGAGCATCACGACGCCTGTGACCACGGCCCCGATGCCGCTGATCCACACGCGCCACCACCATCCGTCCTCCTTGAGCGTGAGCCAGCGGCGCACCATGCTCGACTGTGACAGCGTGAAGGAGATGAAGACGCCCACCGCGTAGAGGGGAATGAGGGCGTGCGTCTCTCCCTCGAAGAGGATGAGGAGCAGGACGGCGAAGCCGCTCAGGATGAGGATGCCGTTGGAGAACACGAGGCGGTCCCCCTGATTGGCGAACTGCCGGGGGATGTAGCGGTCGCGCGCCAGGAAGTAGGCCAGGCGCGGAAAGTCCGCGAACGACGTGTTGGCGGCCAACAGGAGTATCAGCGTGGTGGCGAGCTGGATCTCGTAGTACAGCACGCCGGAGCCGAAGATCGTGCGCGCGAGCTGGGAGACCACGGTCTCGCCGTGCCGGGGGATGATGCCGATGGTGTAGGCGAGATAGGTGATGCCGAGGAAGAGCGTCACGGAGATGACGCCGAGCCACAGCATCACGACGTTGGCGTTGTGGGCTTCCGGTGCCTTGAAGGCGGGCAGCCCGTCGGAGACCGCCTCCACGCCTGTCAGCGCCGTGCAGCCGGAGGCGAAGGCCCGCAGCAGCAGGAGCACGCCCACGCTTTCGAGGCCGGGTGCGTGCGGCGCGTAGGGCGCCGCCGTCACGAACCCGAGCATGGTGCCGACGACCCCGTAGCCGATCATCGCGAGCATGCTCACGACGAAGAGATAGGTGGGCGCCGCAAAGATCTTGCCCGACTCACGGATCCCGCGCAGGTTGACGACCGCGATGAACACGATGGCGAGCACGCCCAGCCAGATCCGGTACGGATGCAGGGCGGGCAGGGCCGACGTGATGGCAGCCACGCCCGCCGCCACGCTCACGGCGACGGTGAGGACGTAATCGATGAGCAGCGAGGCGCCCGCCACCAGGCCCGCGTGGATGCCCAGATTGTCCTTGCACACGATGTAGGCGCCGCCGCCCCTGGGATAGGCGGCGATGGTCTGGCGATACGACGTGATGACGATCACGATGAGCATCGCGATGGCGGCCGCGATCGGCATCGAGTAGCTCAACGCCGCCGCCCCCGCCAGCGTGAGCACGAGGAGGATCTCTTCCGTCGCGTACGCCACCGAGGAGAGGGGATCGGACGCGAACACCGCCAGTGCGACGGACTTGCCGAGCCGCTCGTGCCGCGCCTGCGCCAGTGGCATCGGCGCGCCCACCAGCCACCGTTTCATGGGAGCAATGCGCATCGTCGTCTCACGACTCTACGCGTCCAGGGTTGCGTCGCGACGCGGGGCCCCAATTTTTACGCAATTTTTACGCGCATGCCCCGTCTCATGGGCGCGGCTTCGAGCCATGGGCACGGGTAAGCACGCTACACTGCCGGCTGTGAGGGAACACGCGGACACCACCGTGGTCGCGCACGAGCCGCCGGTCGCCGGCGCGCGGGCGTACACGGCGGCGGCCGTCGCGGTGGTGGTGGCCACCGGCATCGCGTGGCTGATGTTTCCGTTGCTGGAGACGGCGAACCTCATCATGGCGTACCTGCTCGCCGTCGTGGTCATTGCGGCCCGCTACGGCCGGGGCCCGTCGGTGTTCGCGACCTTCTGCAGCGTGGCCGCCTTCGACTTCTTCTTCGTGCCGCCGTATTTCACGTTCGCCGTCGCCGACACGCAGTACGTCCTCACCTTCGGCGTCATGCTCGTCGTCGGCCTCGTCATCGGCGGCCTCACCGTCCGCGTCCGCCGGCAGGCGGATGCCGCCCGAGAGCGCGAGCAGCAGACGGGCGCCCTCTACGCGATGTCCCGTGAGCTTGCGCAGACGCTCGCGGTGCCGGATCTCGTGGCGGCGGCCGCGCGGCACCTCGAGGCCGTCTTCGGTGCGGACGTCGCCGTCCTCCTGCCCACCGCTCGTGGAGAGCTGGATGTCAGCGGCCCCGCCGGCTTCACGGTGGCCGACAACGACCGCGAGCTCGCGCGATGGGTACTGACGCACGGTGAGCGGGCGGGCCTCGGCACGGCGACCTCGGGCGCCGCCCGCGCCATGTACCTGCCGTTGCTCGGTCACCGCGCGCCGCTCGGCGTCGTCGCCGTGCAGCCTGCTCGTGGTCGCCCGCTCTCCGAGGACACCGTGCGCCAGCTCGACGCCTTCGTCACCCAGACCGCGCTTGCCCTCGAGCGCGCGCGCCTCGACGACGAGGCGCAGGAAGCCCGCGTGCGCGCCGAGAGCGAGCGGCTCCGCAGCTCCCTGCTCGCGTCCGTGTCCCACGACTTGCGGACGCCCCTGGCC
>JBKKCN010000268.1:0-5105 GCA_046712525.1 Candidatus Rokuibacteriota bacterium | reverse complement strand
CACATAGCTATCAAGAGAGGCGCTGAGGGTTCTGGCCCTGCGACGCGCCCGGCAACCTGGTGAAGCCGCCAAGGTGCCAACGCCAGCCCGGCGACGGGAACGATACGGCTGATCGCCAGCAACCAACGGCGTCAGCCCCTCATCACGAGGGGTTTTCGTTTGCCCGCCGGGCCGCCCGGGCCAGACCCCTTCCGCCAAGGGAGGGTTACATGACTCATCAGGCCGCGCTCGCCATCGGGCAGGAGGTCGCCGAGATTCCCGCATTCGACGGCTACCCATATCTCGTGACTCTGGTTGTCAAAGGCCTTTACCATGCTGCGTTGCTGCCCGCGCAGGACAGCCATGAAGTTTTGCGCGATGTGACCCGGAGGCAGGTGGCCGCCAATCGGTTGCAGAGTTGTCTCGTGATCGATTCAGGCACGGCGCTCTATGTCCGTCTGGATGGGACCGAACAGCGCTCCTCGAATCTGCCGCGTGGCGGTGTCGTGGTCACGGGCCGGCTGCGGCTGTGCCGCGAGATGGTCGAATCGGCGGAGCTGGACGGGCGACGCGTTCGTCTGGACGCGTTCATCAATCGCCATACGCCGAGCGGTCATCTGCTCGGCGATGTGAGCAAGGGCGGCCGTCCTGCCACGGCTGATGAGCGCGTCACCCTCGAGGGCAAGCGCGACGACGGCGTGCCGCGCGGGCTCGATCGCTGCCCGGTGTGCGGGTGGTGGCGGGGTTACTGTCTTGATCCCAACCCGCGCTGGCGAGGGTTGGTCATGAAGGTGGACTGCCTCTGCGACAACGACACCGTCTGCGCGCGCTGCACGCGACCGCTGGCCGAGTGGCGGCTGAACTCGAACTACTACGACGAAACGGACGGCAGAATCTGGCATGTCCCGTCGTTCTGCGCATTCAGCCACCGGTGCCCGGATGATCGCCGGTGATCGAAGGCTGTGACCGCACCTGTCACAGCCGACCGTCAGTATGCGCGCACGATGGCAGCGAGCGATTCTGAAGCAACGGCCGGCCGCCCGCCCTCGCGGGCGGTCCGGCAACGCATGCGCTTCCCGTGTGGCCACATCGAAGCTGAGGCCAGCGTTGCCCGGCGTATCCATGAACGGCCGCGGGCGCTGATTGTGAACTGTCGCAAGTGCAACCTTGTGCTGCTGGTGGTGGCGCCGAGGCAAGACGTCCCACGCCGGCGGGGGCGCTAGCATGGATCGGCGTGATTTCCTGGCTGGGCTCGGCGCCACCATCGGCGGCGCCGCGCTTGGCGTCGGCGGCGGCCTCGCGCTGACGGGCGTGGCCGTGGCGCAGGACGCGCCCAAGGAGCGTATTCCCGAAACGCCGGTGAGGTTCGGCCACATCACGATCCAGTCGGGGCCCGGCGCCATCCTCGGGCTGCCGTCGCTCAAAGGGCACACGCTGGCCGTCGAGGAGATCAACGCGGCCGGCGGCCTGCTCGGCAAGCGCAAGATCGAAACGCTTACTGCGGACGAGGCGGCCGGACCCGAGGCCACGGTGAAAGAAGTCAAGCGCATGAAGCTCTCCGAGAAGATCGACTACTTCTCGGGCGTCATCGCCGCCCACAACCAGCTCGCCGTCGGCCCCGTGGTCGAGGAGCTGAAGCTGCTCACGATCATGACCGATTGCTGCATCGACAAGCTCCTCGAGATCGAGGTGCCGAACCCGCACTACCTCTTCGGCATGACGAATATTCTCTCCGCCGACGGCGTCACTACAGCGCTTGCCGTCGCCAAGGCGTGGCCCGACGTGAAGCGGATCGCCGTGGTGAACCCGGACTACGCGTTCGGCCGCTGGTTCCAGCTCCACTTCGATGCCGCGCGCGAAAAGCTCCTGCCCGGCTCGGAAATCGTCTCGGAGGTGTGGGCGCCGCTCGGGACCACGGAGTTCAACTCGCACATCACCAAGACGCTCTCGGCCAAGCCGGACATTGTCGTGACCTCGATGTGGGGCGGCATGTACGTGGCGTTCTACAAGCAGGCGCTGCGCCACGGGCTCTTCAACCGCGCCAAGCTCGTGGGCAACATCAACTTCGGCGTGGCGCCGCAGGCGATCGGCAACGACCATCTGGAAGGCGCGCGGGCCGGCGTGCCTTCCAACTATCACTTTACGTACTCGCCGGCCGGCCGCCCGGCCGCCAACAAGCGGTTCGTGGAGAGTTACCAGAAGCGCTGGAACGAATACCCGAGCTACACCGCCGAGGCTGCCTACACGGGCCTCTATCTCTTCAAGACCGCCGTCGAGAAGGCCAACCGCCAGGCCGGCGGCGGCTGGCCGGAGGACGACGCGATCATCAAGCAGCTCGAGGGCCTTAGCATCGAGGCACCAGCCGGTCTCGTCAGCATCCGCAAGGAAGACCACCGCGCGTTCAAGGGCGTGAAGGTCGGCTTCAGCAAGAACCCGTCTGATTATCCGTTCTCGGTGTGGGACCCGGAGCGCATCATGACCATCCCCGTCGGCACGATGACGGCGCCGCCGACCTGGCCCAAGCCCGGCAAGGACCACAACGATCCGTCGGCGACGGTGAACTGGATCAAGATGAATCAGGCTCTCATACGGCCCAACCACGGGCGCGGGCCTTGATGGCCAGCCAGGCGTACCCGAGGCCGATACAGAGCACGACGAGCGCGAGATTCGATACCCAGAACATCGCCCACGACTTGAAGTTGACGTGAAACCACGAGGAAAGTCACTGAAGACCTTTCCTGACACGCCGCGAGGGCGCGGCGTCCCCGCCTGATCAGGACGTTGCAGCAGGACCCGGCTTGAACCGCCAACCACGCGCGCGCGCCTTGATGGCCAGCCAGGCGTACCCGAGGCCAATACACAGGACGACGAGCGCGAGATTCGATACCCAGAACATCGTCCAGGACTTGAAGCTGACGTGGAGCCACTGGTTCACGAGCGTGTAGGCGATGATCTGGTGAACGAAGTAGAGCATCAGCGCCGCCTGCCCGAACATGACCAACCAGCGCGGCTGCCAGCCGCGAACTTCGCAGAGCCAGTAGAACAGCGACAGGAACACCAAGACAGTCCCGAGGATCCATACGGCGGTGATCGGCCCCGGGATCCAGTGGCCGCTCAGTCCACGGTCGGCGGCGAAGCCGATGTACGGCTTCAACGGCCAGCGCCATTGCGCCAGCAGCGCCGCCACCATCAGAGCCCCGCCCACCGCTGCCAGCCGGACGAAGAACACGGCGTCGGGCCCGCGCGCGGCGCGCTTGCGCCACCACCAGCCGAGCACGAGTCCCACGAGCACGATGCACATCCACGGCCACGGCGCGTAGTCGAAGAAGAGCACGAGCCGGACCCACGGATGCTGCGGCAACCAGGCCTCGACGCGCCCGTGCACGGCGAGAAACAGCAGGTACGCGCCGACGGCGACCGCGAGCAAGACGTAGGCGCCGGCGCGGTACCGCAGCAGAGGCGCGAGGAGGGTCATGATGATGATGGAGAGCCCGATCGTTTGCAGGACACCACCGGTGAAGGGCGAGGTGTCCGGGAACACGACGACGTTCAGCAGCAACCCGGCGAGGACGATCATCAGACCACGGCGGGTGTAGCCCCATATGCGCGATGGCCGCGTCATCTCCGCCGCGTTCCGATGGAGCGACACCGGCAGCACGAAGCCGACCAGGAACAGGAAGATCGGGGCGGCGACGGTGACGGTGGCGTACACCAGATAGTAGCGGGGCCAGCCCATCTGTCGGTCGATCCACCAGCGCGCCGTGTGGTTGATGACCATCACGATGAGCGCCACCCCCCGCATGACGTCGAGGAACGCGAGTCGCGCGCGGTCCGGCATTCTGTTCCCAACTATAGCCCGCTTGCGCTTGTCGCGTGGATCGATCACGATCTCGGTGGAGCGCCGAAGCCGGCGGAGGGTAGCCAGCATGCATCGAGAGCGGGTCCCCGACAATTTGATATGCCCGTTCTGCGCGCAAGAGGTCCTTCCGGGTGATCCCGCGGTGTTCGCGCACGCGGACATCGTTCACCTGAACTGCCGCCTCAAGAACGATAGCGTCGCCGAATCCGTGGCCCAACTGTTGCGACGCCACGCCGGCGCCGAGTATTGCCAGAGCTGCTTGGCCAGGCTGCTGCACACCACGTACGAGCAGATCGCGAAGGCCGTGACCGCGCTGCGGATGACGAGCCGCTATCGAGTCACGGCGATGGCCACGTGCTCCGCGTGCGCCAGCTACTGGATGACGGTGAGAGCGGAGCCGCCTTCGATCGGTGGCGGCGCGTCAGGCGGCGTTTCGTTCGGCGACTAAAGCCTCCGTGAGTGCGGCGGTGGGGCGACGGTGCTAGACTCCCTCCGGTCCAGCGGCACACTTTCTTTTTCCACGGAGGACAGCCATGCGCAGACACTCACGACGGGTCTTCATGCGGGCGTTCTTGCTGGCAATCGGGATGGCGATGCTGCTGGCAAGCTTACCGTCTCCGACTTCGGCCGATGATGATCGTCGCGCCGATTGCCGAGGGCTCCCGAGCGCGAACCAGCTGCGCCAGTTGCTCAGGGATGCTGCTGTCGCCCCGGGCACTGTCGGCGGACTCTTCAATGGGACGCGCATGTGGGGCGCCGTCGTCAATCGGAACGGCGAAATCTGCGCGTACGCCACCTCCACGGCCAACCCGACCCAGGTCTGGCCCGGCAGCCAGGCGATCGCGAAGGCCAAGGCGTACACGGCTAACGCCTTCAGCCTCGACGCTACTGGGGGCGGGTTCCCGCTGTCGACGGCACGGCTGTACACCTTCACCCAGCCCGGACACTCCCTGAACAGTTTGGGCCAGTCAAACCTGTGGAATCCGGAGTTCAACGCGCCGCCGAACGGCCACGGTGGCGGCAGGCATGACATCGCCGGTGGCCTCATTTTCTTTGGTGGCGGTGTGGCTGTGTACCAGGGAAACCGGGTCATCGGCGGCCTCGGCGTCAGCGGTGACACGGCGTGCGCGGATCACGAGATTGCCAAGCGCGTGCGCGAGCTCGCGGGACTGAATCCTCCCGGCGGGCCGACCGTCGACGACATCACCTACTCCAGCGCTGATGGGCCCACGGTATTCACGCACCCCCTGTGCCTCAACACCTTCAG
>JBKKCN010000267.1:0-3036 GCA_046712525.1 Candidatus Rokuibacteriota bacterium | reverse complement strand
GCCGCGGTGCGCTGAAGGGTCTCGCGTAGTACTACCGCAGCATCGGTAAGACGGGACGCCGAGTCTTCAGGCATATCGTTAGTCAGCCTGAACAAAAACCCTAGGAGCGGACGCAGTGCACCATCGGAGTAGCTCCGAACAACTAGGGCTGTGGCGTCGGCAACAGTCAGAGTCGAAAGTGATCGCGCCGAAACGGGAGAAACGCAGTCGGCGAGAAGCGCTTGAAGATTCCGTAAACGCTCTCGCCAATTCTGAGCCTCTGCGATACGGCCGTCGATCCAGCCCAAGTGCTCCTGAAGATGCTCAATGAGTTGACGCACTGATGTCGCACGCGTGTCCGGCCGTGTGGGAGCTGGTGATGGGTCGTTTAGCTCGGTCAGAATTGCAAATCTTGAGGCGAGCTCGCCGGCCAGCGCAGTTGCCTCGCTGATGCCGTCTTGCTCTTTGTCTAGCCAGCCAGCAAGTACCTTCGGATCTTCGGGCCGCGGTCTTGGAACCCTGACGTCGATGCCAGACCGCCTAAGCGCGTCTTCCAAGGGCTTGAGTAACACGTCGGGCTCTGCGGTCATCGCGCGACCTAGTTCGCTCAGACTTCGGAGAGCTGACACCTCTGAAGCGAGCACGCGGTCAAAATCGTCTCGATCGAACTCGGCAGCCGCACCTGCGTTCTGGCGCCGAACACGAGCGTCGGATACGCGGAGATGCATCTCCTCCAGCTCAGCACTCCAAGCGTTACGTGACATCGCCTGGGGGGCGACCGTAGTGGCCGCCTCGCTCGGACGGACCTCTATCGGGATCGGGTCAACGTCGGCAGACCTTGGCGGCAGAGTTAGCGAATCGTCGATAGGCGACGGATCCCGTGCAGTGTCTGAGTCATCCGACGCAGCTCGCGTGGCATGCTGCACCAACGCAGCGCCAAAGAAAATGCGGAAAGCCTCGCCCATATATAGCAGGGGCACTAAGATGCCGCTCACCGCAGACGGCTGCAACAACGCGAACGATAATGCGAAGAGGGCGAGGGCCTCTGCTTCACTGCCAGGTTCGACGTTCTCTTTCCGACCGGTGAGTGACTGTTCCTGCTTCAAGAGTTCAGCGAAGCGGATCGGATCCAGATAGATTCGTTTGTGTTCCTCGTACTCAGCTGCTTTGATGATCCGCTCGTAGACGCTTCGGCCCGGATGTAACTCCCGGGCATACCAGTAGAGCGCTGCATACAGCGGGGGCGGAACGCCGTCGGGTCCTTTTCCCGCGCGGATGTGCGGCCGGTCAACCGCTCTTCGTAGTCGGTTCGCCGGGAGTTCGTTGAACCGGTGAATATCAAACAGGGAAAGGACCTTCTTCGGCCGGAGGCCCTTCGCCTTGTAGGCGTCAGCAACTGTTGCCGCGTCCAACCCGGGGGGTAACGGACCCCCTGCCGTGAGTGGCGCATAGGGAGAGGCGAACGGCATTGGTACGTCAGGAGAACCGCTAGGGTCTGCCGGCGGGTCTTGTTGCTTCATTGTGTCTAGTGTCCGCTCCCCACAACTGAAACCCGGTGATGAGGGGAGCATTGTAGCGGCAATACTTAGGAAAGAACCGGGCATTTGAGTGCCCCCACCACCTGAAGGTTCCGTTTCCCATCAGGGGCGCAGGTCCTCCGATCTACCCAGCCGGGGCCGTGCGAGCGCGAGCGGCTAGGCGCCGACGGCGTCGAAGGCGGCCCGCAGGTGGCGCACCTGCCGCGCGCCGTCGTCGTGAACGGTGACGGCCACCACGTCGAAGCGGCAGCGCACCTGGTCGAGGCGCCGCCACTTGAGGTAGTGCTGCGCGAGGCGCGTGAGCCGCCGCTGCTTGTGCCAGGACACCGCCTCCGCGGGCGCGTCCCCCCAGCGCGCGTGCCGGCACTTCACCTCCACGAACACGACCACGCCGCCCTCGCGGCACACCAGATCGATCTCGCCGTGAGCGAAGCGCACGTTGCGCTCGATCACCCGCAGCCCCGCCCGCTCCAGGAAGCGTGCGGCCGCCTCTTCCGCCTCCTGCCCGAGCGTGCGGCGCTGGTCCGTCACGCCGCCCGTCATATCGCGTGCGCGACCTGCACACAATGCCGCGGATCGTGGACGCCTCGAATCTCAGACGGCGACGGCGACCGGCTTCGGCCGGCGCGCGAACTTGCGCTTGTAGTAGACGATCCAGAGCACGATGAGGGGCGTCCCGACCACTGACGGCCACAGCCACCGTGCCACCGTAGGCAGGAAGTCGAAGTTGACGACCGAGAACGCGGAGACGGTGGCGATGTACGAGCCGAGCATGCCCGCCATGTGGCTGAACCACCACGCCATGCGCTCCGTGGGCGGGCGCACGAACCTCACCATGTCGAATCCGGAGGCGACGACGCCACCGATCCCGAAGACGATGGCGACGGGCGCGAGCCTCACCCAGAGGGGGCTCGGCTTCAGGATGCCGAGCACGATGAGAGCGGCGCTGGCGAGGAAGGTGGCGCCCGCCGCGCCCCAGTCGAGCGCGTGGGCGCCGTCGCCCCGCTCGGGACGCTTGCGGAGCAGTACGCGGTAGCCGCGAAACGCGAAGTAGAAGCTGAAGACGGCCACGAGCATCAGGAAGTAGTTGGGCCGCCAGAGACCGAGCGGGATGGCGGTGACGGCCACCACCGCCATCATCCAGAAGTAGACCTTGCCCCAGCGTCGGTGGGCGGGGCCGCCCTTGGCGGTGACCATCGCCACCGGCGCCACGACGAGAGCGGTCACGCCGGCCAGGATGTGCACGAGCAGAAGCGCCGCGATTGCGGTGTCGATCATGGGCGTCTCCTTCGCGGCCGCGCCGCCGGCCGCCGCCCGAGGCGGCGCAGCGCGCGCAGCGTTTCGTCGCACCACTGCAGGAGCGCGCGGCAGCGGTGCTCGCCGAAGCTCAGCGTGATGAGCCAGTAGGGATGGTCGGGATGCGAGGAGCCACGAAGGCCCTTCCTCACGGCTGCGTACCGCTCGAGTAGTGCCCGCTGTCGGCGCTGGAACTCCTCCACATGGCCCACGTTGGCCTCCG
>JBKKCN010000266.1:0-8529 GCA_046712525.1 Candidatus Rokuibacteriota bacterium | reverse complement strand
CGCGGTCATGCCGCCCCAGCCGGGGCTGGCCCCGGATATCCCCGCGCTCGCCGAGTACCTCAAATAGACCGGCCCGGCGCAGGCGCGCGGGGCCGTTCGAGGCGCATCCCGGGGACCCGGGACGCGTCCGAGCGTGGGGGTGTAGGGGCCCTTCGAGGCCCCCTACGTCTCACGGAAACAGGATCTCGAGGCCCGCGTACAGGATCAGCGTCAGGATGAACCCGGCCCAGATCGTTCCCTTCAGCGTGCTGAGCATCTTCTTGCCGGCGCCGGTGGTGCCCACCAGCGCGTTGGCTTCGGCCGCCACGAGCACGACGGCGAGGAGCACGAGGGCGCCGATCTTCGCTCTACGATTGGTGTCGACGAACATCGGAAGGTGACTGGCTGCACCCATGAAGAACAGCATGGGGATGGACAGCATCGTGTTGGTGCGGGAGGCGAAGCCCGCGCGCTGGCCGCGCGCGGCGGCGTCCGGAATGGCGGTACCACCCTTCGACGCCTGCGCGGCGGAGGCCATCACCACCTGCTGGTTGGGCCAGATCACGAACCACACGTTGGCCCACATCAGGCTGCCGAGCATGCCGCCGTAGAAGATCGCCCAGCCGTACGACGTCGTGAAGAAGTCGCGCACCCCCCCGAACTGCCCGCTCTTGTGCAGGACGATCAGCCAACCCGTGATGAAGGTGATCATGGCGGCCCAGCGAAACCACCAGAGCGCGCGGTTCAGCAGACCGCCTGCGACCATGCCCGAACGGACGGGGGGCTCGGCGGTGGCGAAGAAGGGGGTCTGCACGAAATTGAAGTAGTACAGCAGCCCGATCCACATGACGCCGGCCAGAAAATGAAACCATCGCAGCAGGAACAAAATGCCTTCGCCGCTCAGTACAACCATGTTCCCGCCTCCTGGTAGGAGAAGCTACTTGTCGTCCTCGTCCTCTTCCTCGTCGTCGTCATCAAGGTCGTCGTCGAGGTCGTCCGCGTCGAGGTCGTCGTCCTCATCCTCGTCCTCGTCCACCTCGACGTCGGCGACCACTACATCGTCCTCGACCGCGTCCGCCGCCTCCTCCTCGTCGTCGAGGTCGTCGTCATCCTCGAAATCGTCATCGTCGTCGTCGAAGTCGTCGTCGTCCTCGAGGGCGTCCTCGTCTTCGACGTCGTCGGCCTTGTCGTCAAGGAGCGCAGCACTGTCGTGCCATCGCGGAGTCCGGAGCTGCATGTAAAAGTTCCTCCGACCGTCGAGTAGCTGAATCGTGCTCACGAAAATGTCGGGCGGATTATAACAAACATCTTTTTCGTCAAGTTCCTTTTCAAGCACGCAAAACCAGAAGGCACAATCCGGGGCACGCCTGGGGCAGGTGCGGTACACTCCGTTCGCGAAATCGCTGTCGTTCCTGCTCCCGGCGGTGTAGCTCAGCGGCAGAGCAGGGGTCTCATAAGCCCCGTGTCGGAGGTTCAATTCCTCCCACCGCCACCAATTTCCGCTTTGTCCTTCTGCTACACTTGGCCCTCGTGAGCGCCGCCTTGTCCGGTATCCGCGTCGTCGATCTCACCACCGTGCGCAGTGGACCCACGTGCACGAAGATCCTGGCCGATTTCGGCGCCGACGTCATGCGCATCGAGCGCCCAGGAGAATCGGACCGCGGGCGCGTGTTCTTCGATCACGCCGATCTCCACCGCAACAAGAAGAGCGCGGTGGTGAACCTGCAAGACTCGCGCGGGGTGAAGATCGTCAAGGAGCTCGCCGCGCGCGCCGATGTGGTGGTCGAGAACTACCGGCCCGACGTCAAGCACCGGCTTGGCGTGGACTACGAGTCGCTCAGCCGCGACAACCCTCGGCTCGTGTACGGCTCCATTTCCGGCTTCGGGCAGGAGGGGCCGTACCGCGACCGCCCCGGCTACGACCAGATCGTGCAGGGCATGTCCGGCCTCATGTGGCTGACAGGCACGCCTGAAAGCGCGCCGCTGCGCGTCGGCATTCCCATCGGCGACCTGCTCGCGGGCTACTTCTGCGCGATGGGTATCCTCGTCGCCCTCGTCGAGCGTGCGCAGTCGGGGCGCGGCCAGCACGTCTCCACGTCGCTGCTGGAGGCGCTCGCGGGCAGCCTGTCCTTCCAGGCGGTGAAGTACCTGAACACGGGCGAGGTGCCGCCGCCGGTGGGTAATCACCATCCGCTCACGGCGCCGATGGGCGTGTACCGGGCGCGCGACGGGTTCATCAACCTCGCCGTGGGCAACGACGACATGTGGGTGAAATTCTGCCGGGCGCTCGGCGTGCCGGCGCTCGCCACCGACGAGCGCTTCGCGAAGAACCAGGGACGCACGAAGCACCGCGAGGCGATGGATGTCGTCATCGTGGAGCGCCTCGCCACCCGCTCGATGGCGGAGTGGATCCAGACCTTGAACGATGCGGGCGTCGCCTGCGGGCCCATTTACACCGTCGACCAGGTGCTCGCCGACCCGCAGGTGCAGCAGGCGGCGCTCGTGCACGAGCACGAGCACGAGGCCTTCGGCCCCGTGAAGGTGCTGGGCCTGCCCCTGTCGCTCAGCCGCACGCCGCCCACCGTGCGCACGGCAGCGGCGGTGCCGGGCGCTCACACGCGCGAGATGATGAGCGGCCTCGGCTACTCGGCGAGCGACGTCGAGGCGCTGGCGGCGGCGGGCGTCATCGAGGTGACGAAATGAGCGATACGCAGTCGACGGATATCCTCGTCGAGCAACAGGGAGCCGTGGCCACCGTCGTCTTCAACCGCCCCCAGATGCGCAATGCGATCAGCCTCGCCATGTGGCAAGAGATCGCGCGCGTCACCCACGGCCTCGTGAAAGACGACGCCGTACGCGTCATCGTGTACCGGGGCGCGGGCACGCAGGCCTTCGCCTCCGGCGCCGACATCTCCGAGTTCGAGGAGAACCGCAAGGACACGGCGACCTCGCTGCGCTACAACGAGGCGACGGCCGCCGCCTACGGCGCCATTCGCGAGTGCCCGAAGCCGACCATCGCGATGATCTACGGCTTCTGCATCGGCGGCGCGATGGGCGTCGCCATGGCGTGCGACCTGCGCTTCGCCGCCGAGGGCTCGAAGTTCGGCATCCCCGCCGCCCGCCTCAACATCATCTACCCCTCGGAGGCGATCGGACAGCTCGTCGACCTCGTGGGGCCGGCGTACGCGAAGGACATCCTGTATTCCGCGCGCACCCTCGACGGCCGCGAGGCGCTCACCATCGGCCTCATCCAGCGCCTGGTGCCGGAGGCGGAGCTGGAGCGCATGACGGCGGACTACCTGGAAGGCGTCACCGCGAATGCGCCGCAATCCGTGCGCGGCTCCAAGCAGGCGATCCAGTTCTATCTCGCCGGCTACACGGAGGAGCGGCGGCAGCGCCTGCGCGAGCTCGCGCGCGAGGCCTTCGAGAGCGCAGACTACAAGGAGGGCACGCGCGCCTTCCTGGAGAAGCGGCGGCCGAAGTTCCAGGGGCGCTGACGCCCTGCGCTTCGAGTTCCTGAGCTCCACACCACCAAGCCCGACGGAAGGCAGCGGCACCTGGGTGGCCCTCGACGGCCTCGCGCGCGGCCTCGTCGGCCTCGGCCATACCGTCGACCTTCGCCCTCTGCGCACCCGCACCCCGATCCACACCTTCACCCGCTGGCTCTACAACCGCCAGGTCGCCGCACGGCCACCGACCGCCGACGTCGTGGTGGGAGTCGATCTCGACGGGTATCAGTGGGCACGAGCACGCGCGGGCCCAGCGGAAGAGCGCCGCCCTCGCTATGTGGTTGCTCTCAAAGGGATCATTGCGGACGAGTTGCAGAACGAGCGCGGGCTCGTGCGGGTACTGCTGGGGATCCAGGCGCGGTGGGAGCGGGTCAACGTGGCGGTGGCAGAGCGCGTGATCGTGCCCAGCCGGTATTCGGCGGCGATCGCACAGGCGTTGTACGACGTGGAGTCATCGCGCGTGGTGGTGGTGCCGGAGCCGATCGACCTCGCGGAGTGGCGGCGCCGCTTCGACGAGGTGGAGGCCGTCGCCGCCGCGCGCGCTCCCACCGTCCTGTGCGTGGCGCGTATGTATCCGCGCAAGCGCGTGGCCGATCTGCTCCACGCTGCCGTCCACCTGCGCGCGCGAATCCCGGATGTCCGCATTCGCATCGTAGGGGAGGGGCCGGAATATGCGCGGTTGCGGGCGCTGCACGCGCAGCTAGGGGTCGGTGATACCGTGACGTTCCTCGGCGACGTCTCACGGCAGGCGTTGGCCGTAGAATATGTGGGCGCGCACTGCTTCTGCCTGCCCACCGTGCAGGAGGGCTTCGGTCTCGTGTTCCTGGAGGCGATGGCGGCGGGGCTGCCCGTGGTGGCGTGCCGTGCGGCGGCGGTGCCCGAGGTGGTCGAGGACAGGCGTACCGGGCTACTCGTCAATCCGCGAGCACCCGAAGAGCTGGCGATGGCAATGGAGACGTTATTGCGGAATCCCGGACTGAGAGCGCAGATGGGCGAAGCGGGGCGCCGGCGCGTGGAGGCTTTCGACCTGCAGCCGGTAGCGGCACGCTTCGTGGCGGCGGTGGGGGCATGAGCGGTCACGCGCGCAGCACCCGTCGCTTCGCGTTCTCCTCGGGGCACCGCTACTGGGTGGAGGCGTGGTCCGCCGAGGCCAACGAGCGAGCCTTCGGCCGTCTCACCGTGCCCCACGGCCACAACTACACGCTCGACGTCACCGTGCAGGGGCCGATCGACGAGCGCACGGGCATGGTGATCGACCTCTCCGAGCTCAAGCGCCTGGTCACGGAAGCGGTGGTGGACCGTTTCGATCACGCGGACCTCAACGCGGACCCGCTCTTCCGCGAGCGCGTCCCCACCACGGAGAACATCGCGCTCGTGGTGTGGGACATCCTCGTCGCCAAGCTCGGGCGCGACCGCCTCGCCTCCGTCCGTGTGTGGGAGGATCCCACGCTCTACGTGGACTACGATGGCGCCTGAGCGTTCGGTGGCGATCACGCGCGTCTACCATTTCAGCGCGGCGCACCGCCTCGCGAACGACGCCCTGTCCGTCGAGGCCAACCACTCACTGTATGGGCCATGCGCCCGCCTTCACGGTCACAATTACTACCTGGAAGTCACGGTGACGGGCGCGCCCGATCCGCTCACGGGGATGGCCGTCGACCTCGGGCGCCTCGACGCCACCGTGCACCGCGTGGTGCTAGACGAGGTCGATCACGCGCAACTCGAGGACGCGCCCGCGCTCGCGGGCGTCATCACCACCGGTGAGAGCCTGGCGCGCGCCTTCTGGCGCGTGCTGGCACCGGCGATGGACGGCGCGCGATTGTCGCGCGTGGGCGTGGTGGAGACGGCCAAGAACCGCTTCGAATACCGGGGTGAGGACGCATGATCGAACGGCTGATCGAGCAGCTCCTCCATGAGCTCGGCGAAGACGCGCGGCGCGAGGGACTCGCCAAGACCCCCGAGCGCGTCGCGAAGTCGCTGCGGTACCTGACGTCGGGGTACGAGCAGGACGTGAAGGACGTACTGAACGAGGCGCTCTTCGTCGAAGAGTACGACGAGATGGTGATCGTCAAGGACATCGACTTCGCCAGCCTCTGCGAGCACCACCTGCTGCCCTTCTTCGGCAAGTGCCACGTGGCGTACATGCCGGCGCGCAAGATCGTCGGCCTCTCGAAGATCCCCCGTCTCGTCGAGATGTTCGCCCGGCGCCTGCAGGTGCAGGAGCGCCTCACCACCCAGATCGCGAACGCGCTCAACGAGGTGCTGGAGCCGCGCGGCGTGGCCGTGGTCATGGAGGGCGTCCACCTGTGCATGCTGATGCGCGGCGTGGAGAAGCTGAATTCGAAGGCCGTGACCTCCGCCATGCTCGGCGCCTTCCGGGAGCGCCCGGAGACGCGCGCGGAGTTCATGGAGCTCATCAAGTCGAGCCGGGGGCTGCAGATTTGAGCCCCGCGCTCACCGGACGCGTGGCCATCGTGACCGGCGCCGGGCGTGGCATCGGCCGCGCCATCGCGCTCGCATTCGCCGCGGAGGGCGCGGCGGTTGCTCTCGCCGCGCGCTCCCGGTCGGAAGTGGCCTCCATTGCGGCCGCCATCCGTGATGCGGGTGGTCGTGCCCTCGGCATCCCCACCGACGTGACGAACGACGGCGCCGTCGAGATGATGGTAGAGCAGACGGTGGCCGAGCTCGGGCGATTGGACGTCCTGGTGACCTCCGCAGGCACGGCGGCGTTCGGGGCCGTCGCGGATGCCAAGCCCGGCGACTGGGATCTCATGCTCGCGGTGAACCTCAGAGCGGTGATGGTGACCTGTCGCGCCGCGCTGCCTGCGATGATGCGCCAGCGCTCGGGCACCATCCTGAACGTCGCCTCCATCGCCGCCAAGCGTGCCCTGCCGGGCGCCGCCGTCTACGCGGCGACGAAGGCGGGAGTGGTGGCCTTCAGTCGCGTGCTCGCCGAAGAGATGCGGCCCCATGGCGTGCGGGTGGGTGTGCTGGTGCCGGGCGCCGTCGATACACCGCTGTGGGACGCGATTCCGGGAGGCCCCGCGCGCGAGGGGATGCTGCGGCCTGAGGACGTCGCGCGGGCGGCCGTGCTCATGGCGTCTCTGCCCCCCAATGCGTCGCTGGAGGAGCTCACGCTCATGCCCTCGGGGGGTATCCTGTGATACCATTTGCGT
The DNA here is from genome assembly GCA_046712525.1 of Candidatus Rokuibacteriota bacterium. Taxonomy (GTDB): domain Bacteria; phylum Methylomirabilota; class Methylomirabilia; order Rokubacteriales; family CSP1-6; genus JBBDXO01. The sequence goes on along the minus strand of JBKKCN010000266.1, from coordinate 1,865 downwards.
TGAGAACCGATCACAAAGACGTCTTGTTTTACGGGAGGATCGAATGGTTACGATGAGCGAAGTGGCCGCCAGGAAAGTGTCCGATCTGCGCCTGGAGGAAGGCAAGCCCGAATGGGGTCTGCGCATCCGGGTCGTGGGCGGCGGATGCTCCGGCATGTCGTACGAGCTCGGGTGGGAAGACCAGCCGGCGGATGACGACAACGTCGTCGAGGCGAACGGGATCAAGGTGTACATCGACAAGAACAGCGCTCCGTATCTCAGCGGCAGCGAGATCGATTTCGTCGAGAACGAGATGATGGGCGCGGGCTTCGCGATCAAGAATCCGAACGTCAAGTCCAGCTGCGGCTGCGGCCAGTCTCACCGCTTCTAGGCTGTGCGCGTCCGGGTGCGGCTCTTCGCCCGGTATCGTGAAGCAACCGGGCAGGAGCAGCTGGACGTCGATCTTCCCGAGGGCGGTACCGTGGAGGCGGCGTGGGCGGCGGTCGTCGATCGCCACCCGCAGCTGACAGGGTACCGCCCTTATACGTTGTTCGCCGTCGGTCACGACTACGTGGAGCCCGAACACCCGCTCGTTTCCGGTGACGAGCTCTGCTTGTTCCCCCCCGTGAGCGGCGGCGCTCCCCACGACGTGTACCGTGTGGTGGAAACCCCGCTTTCGCCCGATGCCATCGCCGCCATCGTGGACGAGCCGGGCGCGGGCGGCCTCGTGATCTTCTCCGGCGTCGTGCGCAACCAGACCGACGGCCGGCCCGTGAAGTACCTCGAGTACGAGGCGCATGCGCCGATGGCGGAGGTCAAGATGCGCGAGATCGGCGAGGCGGTGCGCGCGCGGTGGGCCGGCGTGCGGAGAGTGGCGATCCTGCACCGCACGGGACGCCTGGAGATCGGCGAGTCCTCTGTCCTCATCGCGGTCTCGGCCGCTCACCGTGGCGACGCCTTCGACGCCTGCCGTTACGCCATCGACACCCTCAAGCGCACCGTGCCCGTCTGGAAGAAGGAGCACTTCGAGGATGGCGAGGTCTGGGTCGGTCTTCAGGGAGGCTAGTCTCCTCGACGTCGCTGGTCGCGCAGTCGATCGGCATGGGATGCTCGCCGCCGGCGACACCGTGCTCGCCGGCGTGTCCGGCGGTGCGGACTCCGTAGCCCTCCTTCACACGCTCGTCGTCCTCGCGCCTTCCCTCGGCGTGAGCGTGCGCGTCCTCCACGTCGATCACGGCCTGCGAGCCGAATCCGCGCGAGATGCCGACTTCGTGCGCCGGCTGGGCGCGCGCCTCGGCGTGCCCGTGGAGGTGGCGCGGGTGACGGTGGGTGCCGGCTCCGTGGAGGCGGCCGCGCGCGCGGCGCGCTATGCCGCCCTCGAGGCCGCCGCCGATCGGGCGGGCGCCGCGCGCATCGCGGTGGGCCACACCGCCGACGACCAGGCGGAGACGGTGCTCATGAGCGTGCTCGAAGGCTCGGGCGTGCGCGGCCTCGCGGGCATCCCTGCCGTGCGCGGGCGCATCATCCGGCCGCTCATCGACGCGCGTCGCGCGGACGTGGTGGCGGAGCTGGAGCGGGCGGGGCTGCCGTGGCTCGAGGATGCGTCCAATCGCGACCCGCGCTTTCTGCGCAACCGCATTCGCCATGAGATCCTGCCCGTGGTCGCGGGCGCCTCTGAGGGCGACGTGATGGCCATGCTCACGGGTGTGGGCCGCCTCGCGCGCGAGGCCGTCGACACCATCGATCGCATGGCGGAAGCGGAGCTTCAGCGGCTCGGCACCGTGGAGCCGGACGCCGTCACGCTGTCGCGCGCGGCCCTCGCCGCGCTGCCGCCTGCGGTGGCCGCCGAGCTCCTGCGGCAGGCGGCCTCGCGGCTGGGCGGCCGC
>JBKKCN010000265.1:0-5610 GCA_046712525.1 Candidatus Rokuibacteriota bacterium | reverse complement strand
TCTCCGCCCTCATCGCCGCCGAAGAAGCGGGCGACAAGCTGAGCGAGGACGAGCTGCTGGCCACCTGCACCCTGCTCCTCGTGGCCGGTCACGAGACGACGGTGAACCTCATCGGCAACGGCACCCTTGCGCTGCTGCGCCATCCCGAGCAGCTGCGCCGGCTACGCGAGAACCCCGGGCTCATCGGCACCGCCGTGGAAGAGCTGCTGCGCTACGACGGCCCCGTACAGCGCACGGCGCGCATCCCGAGCGAGGACGTCACCATCAACGGCCACACCATCGCCAAGGGTGAGATGGTGATGCCGTTCATCGGCGCCGCCGACCGCGATCCCGCGCAGTTCCCCGAGCCCGACCGCCTGGACCTCGGGCGCACCGACAACCGCCACATCGCCTTCGGCTGGGGCATCCACTTCTGCCTCGGCGCCCCGCTCGCGCGCGTGGAGGGCCAGATCGCCATCAACACTCTCCTGCAGCGGCTGCCCAAGCTGAGGCTCGACACGGACAAGCCGGAGTTCCGCCAGAGCCTCACGCTGCGCGGATTGAGAGCCCTGCCCGTCCGCTATTGATTTACATGGGGGGCTCGAAGCGCCCCCCAAGCCCTCCGGCGCTCGGCAGCGCCCCGGCAAAGCCGCGGCGCTCCTCGATATCAGAGCGCGGCTTCGCGCCGCTTGATGAGGTCCCGCGCGCCGAACAGGAGCACCGCCGCCGCCACCCACGCGAGCCCGCCGTCCATGAGATAGGCGGCGGCGAGGCTGACGGCGGCCAGCGCTCCCGTGACGAGCGGGCTCGCCGCCGTCCCGATCTGCACGCCGAGCGCGAGCCATCCGAAGGCCGCGCCCCGCGACTCCGCCGGCACGAGGGTGCCTCCGAGCGAGTAGGCCAGCGTGAGCGCGCCGCCAAGGCAGAGCGCCACCAGCGTGCGCAGCACGAGCAGGATGATCCAGTCCTCGGCGAGCGCCATGGCGCCGCACAGCACGCCGCCCGCGACGAACTGGATGAAGAGCAGCCGTCCCACGGGCACGACGTCGGCCAGCCGCGCGGCGATGCTCGCCGACAGGGCGGCGCCCACCGCGGCCACCGAGATGATGGCGCCGGAGGTGGCCGCGATCGCGGTGACACCCGGCATGTGGGCGATGTGCAGGGGGATCATCAGCCCGAGTCCCCGGTCGATGAACTGCGCCACCACGAGCATGAACATCACCGTGACGAAATGCGGGTAGCGCACGAAATCGCGCAGCGGCGTCGTGCGCGCGCGCGCCTTCGCCTCCCCTGCCTGGACAGGGCGGACTTCCTGGAACAGGAAGATCAGCGCGCCGAGCGCGACCGCGCAGAGAGCGGAGGTCACGAAGAACGCCTGCCGGATGCCGAGATGCGAAGCGACGAGGCCGCCCGCGAGCGGCCCCACCGCGGCGCTGAGCAGCTGCGCGCCCTGCACGCGCGCGATGGCGATGGCGACCTTCTCGCGCGGGGCGGAGACGCTCGCCACCGCCATCGCCATCGGCGTGAAGCCCGCGAAGAACCCCATGAAGATGCGCGCCACCAGAAGCTGGGTCACGGAGGTGACGAGGCCCATGACCGCGATGATGAGGGTGAAGGCGGCGAGGGAGCGGATCAGCATCAGCTTGCGTCCGTAGCGGTCGGCCAGTCGGCCAAACAACGGTGACAGCAGGCCCGCCACCGTGGGCGTCACGGCGGCGAGCGCGCCCGACCAGAGCGCCACGTGGGAGGGGTCGGTGACGCCCAGCTCGCGGACGTAGAGCGGCATGAAGGGCGTGGAGAACTGGAAGCCGGCGAAGGCGATGAACACGCACAGCGCCAGCGCCCATACATTGCGCTGCCAGTCGATCAGGGCCGCTTCTTTTTCCAGTATCCCTCGTCGCTGGGGAACACGGTCGTGCAGCGGATGGGCTCGGTAGGGCCGGCGAGCGTGTCGGCGACCGCCTGCCACGTCTTGTAGTGCGGCATCGTGCGGTGCTTGTCGAGCGCCGCCTGGTCGGCGTACACCTCGTAGAAGTAGTAGACGTCGGGGTCCTTCTCGTCGCGCAGCACATTGAAGCGATAGCAGCCGGGCTCGTCGCGCTCCGACCCGAGCGCGTCGACCTCGATCGCCTCGAGAAATCGCTGTCGCCCTTCCGGCTTCACGCGGACCTTCACCCACACTGCCAGCATGGCGTCTCCCTCTCGTCCGGCGTCACTCGCCGCGGATCTGTTTGAGCCGCTTCTTCAGCTCCGTCATGCGGTCGTTCATCTTCTCGGACATCCGGGTGCTGGTGCCGCGCTTGCGGGGCGCCGGCGGCGTGGCCGGGACCCGCGTGGTGCCGTGGCAATACGCGCACCCGTGTCGCAGTCCGTGCTTGCATTCCTCCATACGCGTGCGTCTCCTTGGCTTTCAGCATACCAATGAAGCGAGCGAATGGTGGTCAGCCGAGCGTGAGGACGGCCTTGCCGGGGAACCGGCGCGCCATCAGGTCCGCGGCCACCTGACCGATCTCCGTCCACGGACGCTCCAGGCTGATGTGCGGCGTGAGGCGCTTGGCCGCCACGAGATCGGCGAGCCGGCGCAGCCCGATCGACGCCGGCTCGGCGCCCAGCTCGGTGAAGAGATAGAAGCCGTACAGCGTCGTGCGTCCGGTGATGAAGAACTGCCGGGTGTCGAAGGTGACCTCGGCGGCGGCGGAGACGCCGAGCGTGACGCACACGCCGTCGCGCTCGAGCGCGGCGAGCGCGGTGCCGAGCGTGCGCCCGCCCACGGACTCGATGACGAGGTCGTACTTGGGCGTGGGCGGAATCTCGTCGCCCACGACGACCTCGTCGGCGCCGAGGGCGCGCAACGCGGCCGCCTGCTCGGCGCGCCGCGCGCTCGCCGTCACGTGAGCGCCGGACAGGCGCGCGAGCTGGACGGCGAAGTCGCCCACGCCTCCGGTGGCGCCGGTGACGAGCACGCGACGGCCGAGGAGAAGGCCGCCCTTGGCGAGGGCGTGGAGCGCGGTGAGGCCGGCCACCGGAAACGTCGCCGCCTGCGCGAACGTCACCTTGTCGGGCAGTACAGCGAGCGCGTGCGTGGGCACGGCCACCCGCTCCGCCCACGCGCCTTCGGGCAGAAGCCCGACCACCCGCGCGCCGCTGCGTGGCCCCGAGCCATCCGTCGCCGCACGCTCCACCTCGCCCGCGAGATCCCAGCCCGGGCGCCAGCCGGCGGCGGCCATGCCCGAGCGCCGTACCTCGCCCCGATTGAGCGAGATTGCGCGCACGCGCACGATCGCCTCCCCGCGATCGGGCGCCGGCTCCGACACCGGCCGGATGACGAGCCGTCCCTGCGCTTCCGGATCGACGACGACCGCCCGCGTATCGGCCATCAGATGACTCCTTCGCGACGGAGCGCGTCGAGCTGGGCTCCGTCGTAGCCGAGCAGCGTACCGTAGACCTCCGCATTATGCTCGCCGAGCAGCGGCGCACGCACGACCTCCGTGGGCGAGGCGGACATGCGCACCGGATTGGCGGGCATCGGAAAGGGGCCGCGCGTGGGATGCTCGAGGTCGACGATCATGCCGCCCGCTCGCAGGTGGGGATCGGAGAGGATCTCGGTGGAATCGAGCACGGTCCCGCAGGGCACGCCCGCCCCTGCGAGAATCTCCGTCACCTCGTGCTTCGTGCGCTTCTCCGTCCACGCCTCGATCATGTCGTCGATCTCGTCGATGAACTGCACGCGGTCACGCCGGTCCGCATAGCGCGCATCGTCGCCCAGATCCGGACGGCCCACGATCTTCGTGAGCGTCCGCCACATCTCGACGGTGGCGACGTGGATGAAGACGTAATCGTTGGCGCCGAAGGGACGGCAGCGGTACAGGTTCGAGGGCGCCGCGTTCACCGAGCGGTTGCCCTGACGGGGCACGGGCTTGCCGTTGGCATACGTGTCGCGCAGGTGGATGCGCAGCAGGTTCACCACCGCGTCCTGCTGGGCGACTTCGATCTGCTGACCCAGTCCGGTGGTGTGGCGCTGGATGATGGCGGCGAGGATGCCGATCGCGCAGTGCAGCCCGGCGCCGGTGTCGGCGAGCCCGCCGATGGCCTTCGTGGGCGGGCCGTCCGGCGATCCCGTCATGCTCATGGCGCCCGCCATCGCCTGCGCGATCCACTCGAAGCTCTTGTACTCCGAGTACGGCCCGCCACTGCTGAAGCCCTTCACGGACGCGGCGATGATGCGCGGGTTGAGACGGCGGAGCGCGTCGTAGCCGAGCCCGAGCCGCTCCATGGCGCCCGGGCCGAGGTTCTCGACCACGACATCCGCGCTCTTCGCCATCTCCTCGAACATGGCGCGCCCGCGCGGAGATTTCAGATTGAGGGTGACGCCCTTCTTGCAGGAGTTCAGCAGCAGGAAGAACCACGCGTCCTCACCGCGCTTGTCGGAGAGCGCGGTGCGGCCGGCCTCGCCCGCCGGCGGCTCGATCTTGATGACGTCGGCGCCGAGCCACGCCAGCATCTGCGTGCAGCTGGGACCCGCCTCGTACTGGGTGAGATCGAGAACGCGAATACCCGCGAGCGCCTTGGCCATCTCAGTCCCCCCGGCAACCGTCATGCCGACCTTGCGGCTGGCGATGTAGCATACGCCCAGACCACCCGGCGGAGGAGAGACACATGGCGAGACTGAATGCCATCACGACCAAGACCCAAGTGGCCGCCAAGGACCAGCCGATCGTGGACGCCATCGTGGCCAGCCGCGGCGCCGTCCAGGGTCCCTTCACCATGTTCCTGCACTGCCCTGACCTGGCCGGGCGCGTCGCGCATCTCGGCGCCTTCGTCCGCTTCGAGGGCCCGCTCGACATGCGCGTGCGCGTGCTCGCGGCCATGGCGGTGGCGCGCGAGCTCGATGCCGTCTACGTCTGGGGCGTGCAGACGAAGGCGGCCCGCATCCTCGGAGTCTCGGAGGCGACGATCACCGCCATCCGCGAGAAGCACTCGCGCGGCGTTCCTCCCGGGGACGCCCAGGTCCTGGAATTCACGCGCCAGCTCATGAGCCGCCATCGTGTGGATGACGCCAGCACGAAGGCGCTGCGCGAGCGCTTCGGCGACGAAGGGTTCATCCAGCTCACGGGCACCATCGGGTACTACAGCCTGCTCGCGATGACGGTGAACGCCTGCGAGCTGGAGGCGGCTCCCGACACGGAGGTGCTCTCGGCGTGACGACGTTCGTCATCCTCGCCGCCGCCGTCGCCCTCTGGGCGCCGGCAGCGTGGGGCTGACGGTGCGCGTGTACGGACCGAACGCGATCGGCCTGGAGTACACGGTGACGAGCCGCGATGCGCACTTCTTCGGCCGCGACAACCGCCAGCAATCGGTGCAAACCCTCAACCTCTCCTACAACTTCATCGGCCACACGCGCTTCGGGGCCGTCGAGCGGCGTCCGGCCGAGCTCGCGCGCTGACGCCTACGGCAGAAGGTCTGCGACGGCGACGGTGATGTCGGGCCGCCAGAGGGGAGAGATGGAGGCACCGGCACGGAAGGTCTGGAGGTTCCAGTAGCGCCAGCCGAACTCCCTGGCGACGTCGGGTATTGGCCCACGGTGGACTTCGACCACGTCGTCGACCACGTTGACGATCCAGTAGTCGGCAA
>JBKKCN010000264.1:0-4890 GCA_046712525.1 Candidatus Rokuibacteriota bacterium | reverse complement strand
TCCGGCAGACGCTGCAGGTGCTGGCCAAGCGCCACAAGTTCTCGCTGGAGGAGCCGTGGTCGAAGCTGAAGAAGGGCGTGCGCGACGTCATCCTCCACGGCGAGAAGGACGGCGACGGCTTCGAAGGCGTCGTCAAGCTCCTCGAGCGCCGCTATCGCGAGACGGACTCGGAAGACACGCGGCGCGAGATCGAGACGTTCATGGCCGAGCGGCCGTGCCCGGCGTGTGGCGGCTCGCGCCTGCGCCCGGAGTCGCTCGGGATGAAGATCGCGGGCAAGTCGATCGCAGAGGTCGTCCGCCTCACCATCAAGCAGGCGGCGCCCTTCTTCGACACCCTCGACCTCAGCGAGCGCGAAGCGGCCATCGCGCGGCGCGTGCTCAAGGAGATCCGCGAGCGCCTCGGCTTCCTCGTGAACGTGGGCCTCGACTACCTCACCCTCGACCGGCCCGCGGCGACGCTCGCCGGCGGCGAAGGCCAGCGCATCCGGCTCGCCACGCAGATCGGGTCCAGCCTCGTGGGCGTCCTCTATATCCTCGACGAGCCGTCGATCGGCCTCCACCAGCGCGACAACCGCCGTCTGCTGGAGACGCTCAAGCGGCTGCGCGATCTCGGCAACACGGTGCTGGTGGTGGAGCACGACGAAGAAACCATTCGGGCGGCCGACTACGTGGTCGACCTCGGGCCCGGGGCGGGCGAGCTAGGCGGCCACATCGTTGCCGTGGGCACGCCCGACGAGATCATCGCCAATTCCGCTTCGCTCACGGGCCAGTACCTGGCGGGAGTGCGCCGCATCCCGGTGCCGGCGGAGCGCCGCGCGGGCACCGGGCACGCGATCACCATCCACGAGCCGCGCGAGCACAATCTGCAGGGGATGGCGGTGAAGATCCCGCTCGGCACCTTCACGTGCGTGACAGGCGTGTCGGGCTCGGGCAAGTCCACGCTCGTCAACGACATCCTCTACCGCGCCCTCGCGCAGATGCTGCACCGCGCGCAGGACCGCGCCGGCGCCCACACGCGCATCGAGGGTGCCCAGCACGTCGACAAGGTCGTCGACATCGACCAGTCGCCCATCGGACGCACGCCTCGCTCCAATCCGGCCACGTATACCGGCGTGTTCACGTTCATCCGGACGCTCTTCGCGCGCACCACGGAGGCGCGCATGCGGGGCTACCAGCCCGGCCGCTTCTCGTTCAACGTCAAGGGCGGGCGCTGCGAGGCGTGCCAGGGCGACGGGCTCGTGAAGATCGAGATGCACTTCCTGCCCGACGTCTACGTCACCTGCGATGTGTGCAAGGGCAAGCGCTACAACCGCGAGACGCTCGACGTCCGCTACAAGGGCAGCAGCATCGCGGACGTCCTCGACATGACCGTGCGCGAGGCGCTCGGCTTCTTCGATGCCGTCCCCGTCATCAAGTCGAAGCTGCAGACGCTGAACGACGTGGGGCTCGAGTACATCCGCCTCGGGCAGGCCGCCACCACGCTCTCGGGTGGCGAGGCGCAGCGGGTCAAGCTCGCCACCGAGCTCTCGCGGCGGGCCACGGGGCGGACGCTCTACATCCTCGACGAGCCCACCACCGGCCTGCACTTCGCGGACATCCAGCGGCTACTGGAAGTGTTAAATCGCTTGGTAGATCACGGCAACACGATCGTGATCATCGAGCACAACCTCGACGTCATCAAGACGGCGGACTGGGTCATCGACCTCGGCCCCGAAGGCGGCGACGAGGGCGGACGCGTGGTCGCGGTGGGGACCCCGGAGGCGCTCGCGCTCCAGGCGGACCGCTCCTACACGGGGCAGTTCCTTGCGGCGGCCCTGAAGGGCTGAGCCATGCGCCGTACCAAGATCGTGTGCACGATCGGGCCCGCCAGCAGCAGCGCGGAGCAGCTCGACGCCCTCGCCGCCGCCGGCATGGACGTGGCGCGCCTCAACTTTTCGCACGGCACGCATGCCGAGCACGCCGACGTCATCCGCCGCATTCGCGAGGCCGACGAGCGGTGGGGCCGGCCCGTGGCCATCCTGCAAGATCTGCAGGGACCGAAGATCCGCCTCGGCACCTTCGGCGATGGGGGCGGCGGCCGCGTCGACCTCGAGCCGGGACGTCCCTTCACGCTCTCGCGCACGCCGTGTGTCGGCACCGCGCAGCGCGTGTTCGTCTCCCCGCCCGAGTACCTGACGGAGGTCAAGCGCGGCGACCAGATCCTGATGGACGACGGCATGATCCAGCTTCTCGTGGAAGAGACGACGCCCGACGAGGTGCGCTGTCGCGTGGTGGCGGGCGGGCGCATCAGCGATCACAAGGGCATTCAGCTTCCCCACGTCGATCTGCCCGCCTCCTGCCTGACCGCCAAGGATCGCGAAGACCTCAAATTCGGCATCGCGCACGGCGTGGATTTCGTCGCCATCTCGTTCGTACGCTCGGCCTCGGACATCGCGGAGGTGCGCAAGTTCCTCACCGAGCAGGGCGCCGACCTGCCCATCGTCGCCAAGCTCGAGCGGCAGGAGGTGATGCAGAATCTGCCCGGCATCCTCATGATGGTGGACGCGGTGATGGTGGCGCGCGGCGACCTCGGCCTCGATGTGCCGCTGGAGGACGTGCCGCACATCCAGAAGGAGATCATCCGCCAGGCGCGTGCGGCCAAGGTGCCCGTCATCGTGGCCACCCAGATGCTGGAGTCCATGGTGACGCACCTGCGCCCCACGCGCGCGGAGGTCTCCGACGTCACCACCGCCATCTTCGACGGCGCCGACGCCATCATGCTCTCGGCGGAGACGGCGAGCGGGCGCTACCCGGCGGAGGCGGTGCAAGTCATGGCGCGCGTGGCAGCGCGGGCGGAGGAAGCCACGGTGGGCCTGGAGCCGCCGTTGCGCGAGCGCGGCGTGGTGGGCTTCCCGGAGGCGACCTCCGATGCGGCGGCGACGGCAGCGCGCGTGCTCAAGGCGCGCGCCATCGTCGCCTTCACGCAGTCGGGCTTTTCCGCGCGCCTCATCTCGCAGGAGCGCCCGGACGTGCCCATCATCGCGCTCACGCCCTTCGTATCCGTGCAGCGGCGCCTCGCGCTCTCGTGGGGTGTCTCGTCGCGTCTCATCCGAAAAGTCGAAACGACGGATGAGATGGTGGAGGCCGTGGAGGCTACGCTCCTCGGTGACGGCTCCGTGCGCGTCAACGATGTCATCGTCATCATCTCCGGCGCTCCCATGTGGGTGACGGGTACGACGAACCTCGTCAAGCTGCACCGGGTCGGGGAGCGGCGCTGAACCGCCGGGAACCCTTCTTCCGGCGGTTGTTCCTCACCCTCGCCGCTGTCGCCTCCGCGGTGGCCGTCCTCTGGGCGGTGGGCGGCGCCCTCCTCGTCAGTCACGAACCGTCCCATCACGCCCTCGCCCTCGCCGCCGCCTTCGTGGCGGCGGCGGCGCTGCTCACGGCCGCTGTCCGTTACGGCGCGCCCGCTCTGCCGCCCGCGGCCGACGCCGACATCGAGCGCCGCAAACGGGAGCTGGAGACGCTCTACGCCGCCGCCATCACGATGGCGAGCAGCCCCGATCTCCTCGCCACCGCCGAGCACAGTTTGGACGTGATGCTGACGGTGGCGCGCGTGGACGCGGCAAGGGTGTACCGGATCGATTCCAACCGCTGCCACCTGATGCTCGTGGCCGGCCGCGGGCTATCCGCCGAGCGGTTGGAGGCCGTACGCAAAGTGGATATTGCGGGCACCCGCCTGGGGGATGCGGCGCACGACGGCCGCGTCACGCTCGCCTCCGTCGACACGGCCACGGAGCAGGCCGAAGTCGCGCTCGCCGCCGGCGCCACCCAGCTCGCGCTGCCCATCCCGGTGCAGGGGACGACGTGGGGCGTGGTGGCGCTCACGGCGACGGCGCCGCGCGTTTTCGACGCCGACGAGCTCACGCTCCTGCAGGCGGTCGTCCACCAGATGGGGCTGGCCGTCGCGCGCTCGTTGCTGTTCGCCGACACCCAGGCCAAGAGCCGCCGCCTGGAAGCGCTCACGCGCATGGCGCAGACACTGGCGGCGACGTTGTCGGCGGACGACGTCGTGCAGCGGGTGGCGTCCGCCGCGCGCGACCTGTTCGATTCTTCCGTGGCCCGGGTATGGCTGCTCGACCCCGACGGCGAGCACCTGTCGCTGGCAGGGGTGGCCGGTCCGGAGCTGCCCGCCGACAAGGTGCGCCGCATGCGCGTAGGGCAAGGGCTCGTGGGCACCATCGCCGCCACCCGCGCCGCCCTCACCATCGTGGACGTCACCGACGATTCGCGCACGCTGGACACGGCGCGCCTGCGCGCGGAAGGACTGGTGTCGTTCGCGGGTGTGCCGCTGCTCGTCGGCGACCGCTTCCTGGGTGTGCTGGCCATCGCCGTGGGCGAACGCCACCGGTACAGCGACGAGGAGATCGGCGTCCTGCGCTCCCTGGGCGACCAGGCTGCCATCGCCCTCGACAACGCGCGCCACTTTGCGGAAGAACAGACGCGGCACGCCTACCTCACCGCGCTGCTCGACATCAACAAGAAGATCGGCGCCATGGCGTCGATGGAGACGCTGCTCGTCTCCATTGCCGACGAGGCGGCGCGCCTGCTCGCCGTCGACAACTCGGGTTTCCGCCTCGTGGAGGGCGACGAGCTCGTGGTGGCGGGCCTCGCCGGCACCGCCTCCCAGACGATGCTGCGGCAGCGGATCAAGATCGGCGAGAGCTTCAGCGGCCAGGTCGTCGCCTCCGGCCGCACCCTCATGACGTCCATCGATGCGTTGTCGGGACTCGTCCCCGAGCATCTCGCCGCCGACCTCCGTCTCGGCTACACGACGTATCTCGGCGTGCCGCTCACCGTGGGCGAGCGCATCATCGGCGTCTTCACGTTCCGCGCGCGCCGGCCGTTCAC
>JBKKCN010000263.1:0-6322 GCA_046712525.1 Candidatus Rokuibacteriota bacterium | reverse complement strand
ACGTACAGTCCCGCCCCAACCACCAGCCCCCTACCGTTGTCGGACACGGTCGAGCACGCGCACCACGCGAGAGTGTCTTCGCGACTCGGGGCCGTCGTGGCCACTATTGGCGATGACGAGCGGCGGGCTTGTTTGGCGGCAGGGCAGCCTGCGTGTGCCTTCAGCGCTTTGTGCGGGAGGCGAGGATGAGGTCGCAGATTTCGCGGACGGCGCCTTCGCCGCCCTTTTTTTTTGTCACGTACTTTGCGACGCGCTTGATGGGGAGCATGGCATCGGCTACCGCCACCGGTAATCCGACGTGGCGCATGGCTTCGAGATCGCCGACGTCGTCGCCGATGTAGCAGGCCTGGGTAGCGGTGAGGCCGTGGCGGGCGAGGAGGTCCTTGACCACGGGGAGCTTGTCGAGGATTCCCTGGTGGCACTCCTGGATCTTCAGCTTTTCGGCACGGCGGGTGACGATGCTCGTGCGCTCCCGCGTCACGATGGCGGTGAGGACGCCCGCCGCGTGCAGGAGCGTGATGCCGTGGCCGTCGCGAGTGTTGAACTTCTTCAGCTCGTCGCCCGACTCCGAGTAGTACATGCCGGCGTCGGTGAGGACGCCGTCCACGTCCATGATGAGCAAGCGTACACGGCGCAGTAATTGGACGATGGGTCTCATGGCGTGGGAGCGCGCGCGATCACGAAGGGCAGCGCCATGAGAGCGGTGGCCACGAAGAGGACCTCGGTGTCACCGAAGTTGTGCTCGAAGAGACCGCCGACGAGGAAGGCGGCGACGGCGATGACGCAGCCCAGCACGAGCGTGCGGTCGGCGCCCACCGGCAGCGCGGCCGCAATGCGCGCCGCGCGCACGAAGAACACCGCCCAGATCGCCAGCCACAGCGCGAGCCCGGGCAGGCCGCGCTCCACCGCCACCTGCAGCGGGGAGTTGTGCAAATGGCTCGTGGATCGGCGCACCGCAGCCGCCGGCGCGTACAGCGGGTAGGCGTGCTTGACCTGCCCGGGGCCGATGCCCGTGAGTGGATGCTCGCGCAGCAGGCGCATGCCGGTGTCGAACATGGCGAGCCGCTCGCGCGTGGTGGGATCGCTCACGTCGCCGATGGAGCGGGCGCGCGCCATGACGCCCGGCAGCGCGAGCGCGAAGAGAACGGCCGCCACCGCGGCGCCGCCCAGCACGAGGGCGTGGCGCCGGCGTGTGAGAATTCCGGCCGCCACCGCCACCGCGAAGGCAATCCACGCCCCGCGTACGAACGTGAGGCCGAGCGCGGCCACGCCCGCCAGCCACCCCGGCACTGCCCACCACGCACGCCGGCCGAAGCCGGCCAGCCGCGGCAGCGTCATCGCCAGCACCATGGTGAGCACGCCCGCGAATGTCATGTAGATGCCGTGGAACCCGCGCGCGCGCCCGCATTTGCGGAACAAGCGGTGGAGCGGACCCCACTCCACTGTGCCCGCGGGCGGGCAGGCGATCACCTGCACGATGGCGAAGAGGGCCACCACGGTGGCGGCGACGAAGAGCCCGGTGGCGAAGCGTCGCGCCGCGCGCGCGTCGGGCAGGGTGGCGAGCAGGATGTACATGGTACCGAACCACATCACGTTCTTGAGGTTGCGCACGCTCTCGAGCGGACGGTCGGCGGCGAGGGCCGCCACCACGGACCATGCGGCGTAGGCCGCGATCACGCCGAGCAGCGGCCACCGGAGGGGGGGGCCACCCTCCCGTCGGCGGCGCCACAGCACCTCCGCTACGAGGAGGCCGAGGGCGATCTCCACAAGCGAGATCGAGGTGACGAGGCCAACGATGAGCACCCCCAGCAGCCAGGAGCGCAGCGAGAAGGTCCGACCCTCGCGCGCGACGGGGGGCACGGGGGGCACGGCGAGGTCGACGCTCAATACGCGTTACGGTTGCGGAAGCCGAGCCACATGGTGCGCAGCAGGATGGCGAGATCGAAACCGAGCGACCACCGCTCGATGTAGTAAAGGTCGTACTCGATGCGCTTTTCCAGCGAGGTGTTGCCGCGCCAGCCGTTGATCTGGGCCCACCCCGTGATGCCGGCCTTCACCTTGTGCCGCAGCATGTAGCCGGGCACGCGCCGGCGGAACTCCTCCACGAAGCTCGGGCGCTCGGGGCGCGGACCCACGAGGCTCATGTCACCGCGCAGGACGTTGACGAGCTGGGGCAGCTCGTCGAGGCTCGTGCGCCGCAGGAAGGCGCCGAGCGAGGTACGGCGCGGATCATCGGGCGTCGTCCACTGCGGCCCCGTGTCCTTCTCGGCGTCCACGCCCATCGTCCGGAACTTCAGCATCTGGAAGCGCCGGCCGTCGAGGCCCATGCGCTCCTGACGGTAGAGGACGGGCCCGGACGAGTTGAGGCGCACCGCCGCCGCAATGGCGAGCATCACGGGCAGCGCGGCCACGAGGGCCACCGCGCCCCCCACGAGGTCGACGCCGCGCTTGAGGACGCGGTTCCAGCCGTAGAGCGGCGACTCCCGCAGGTGGATGATGGGCAGCGTCTCGAACTCCTCGATCCCGCCCCGCAGCGACGCGAGTCCGAAGACGTCCGGCACGAAGTGGATGGCGATGGGATCGTCGCCGATGGCGTTGAGCACCGCGGTCACGCGCGGGTAGTCGGCGTGCGGCAGCGCGATGATGACGATGTCCACCGGCCGCCGGTCGAGGACCTCGCGGATGTCCTCGGGCGCGCCCAGCCAGCGGACGTTGTACCCTTCCGCCTCCCGCTTGTCGCTGCAGATGCCCAGGACCTGGATGCCGACGTCCGGGCGCCGGCGCAGCACGCGCAGCAGCTCGGCCACGGGCTCACCGCTGCCCACCACCACCGCGTAGCGCTGGTTGTAGCCGCGGCGGCGCGCCACGCGCAGCGCCTCGCGGAAGACCGCGCGCGAGAAGCTGACGCTCACGATGGACGACGCCCAGAAGATGCCGATCACGGCGCGCGAGTAGTCGTAGGAGCGGAAGACGAACGTCATGGCGGCGATGAGCACGAGCACGCCGAGGGTGGAGGCCTTGGCGACGTCGAACCATTCCGACAGGTGCGAGCCGAGGCGGGAGGGGCGGTAGAGGTCGAACGCCTTGAAGGCCACCCCCCACACGACGAGGATGGGCAGCAGCTGCAGGGCGTAATCGCCGAAGGGCGGCACATCGCCGCCGCCGAACCAGTAAAAGCGCGCCACGTAGGCGCCGATCCAGCAGGCGGCGATGATGCTGAGATCGGCCACGAGCGTGAGCTGCTCGAAGAGGCGGGAGTTCGCCTTCAGCATGCGCGCCTCGCCGAGAACTCGTCCCAGCGCGCCGCCAGGTACTGCGAGAGGCGGTCCTTGAAGCGCGCGCGGTCGAACATCTCCGCGCGGGCACGGAGCGCCTTGGGATCGAAGCGCGCTTCCGCCGTCTCGAACGTCCGTATGGCCGCCACCACCCCCTCCACCGTCTGCTCGTGGAAGAAGACCGCCGTGGGCGGAGCGGCGGGATCGTCGAGCCCGACCATCGTCTCCAGCGCGCCCCCGCGCCCGAGCGCGATCGTCGGCCGCCCCGCCGCCGCCGCCTCCAGCGGCACGATACCGTAGTCCTCCACGGCGGGAAAGAGCACAGCGCGGCAGCGCGCGAAGAGCTCGGCCACTTCACGGTCGGAGCGCCAGCCGAGGAACTCCACGGTGGGCCCCGCGAGCGCGCGCAGTCGCCGCTCCTCGGGGCCGGCGCCCACGACGAGCAACCGGCGCTGCAGACGGCTGGCGGCCGCCACCGCGAGATCCACACGCTTGTATGGCACGAGGGCGGACACGATCAGGTAGAACTCGCCCGCGCCCCCCGTGGGCCGGAAACGCTCCGTCGACACCGGCGGGTGAATGACGTCGGCGCTGCGGCCGTAGACGCGACGGATGCGGTCGGCGATGTGATGGGAGATGGCCACGAAGTGGTCCACGCCTTCCGTGCGCCGGTCGAAGCGCCGCAGCGCAGCCGCCACCGGAGGCATGAGGGCGCGCGTGAGGCGCCCGGCGCGGGCGCCGAAGTAATCGTCGTACAGGTCCCACACGTACCGCATGGGGGTGAAGCAGTACGACAGGTGCAGGCTGCCGGGCGCCACACGCACGGACTTGGCCACGCAATGGCTCAGCGACAGGATCAGGTCGTAGCCGCGCACGTCGAGACCGCGCACGGCGGCTGGGAACAGCGGCAAGTAATAGGCATACGCGGTGCGGGCGGCGGGCAGCGCCTGGATGAGCGAGGTCACGATCCGGCGCCGCTCGATCACCGGCGACACGGTACCGGGCACGTGGAGCAGCGTGAAGAGCGGGGCCGTCGGGAAGAGCTCACAGAAAACTTCCAGGCACCGCTCGCCGCCGCGCATGCCTGTGAGCCAGTCGTGAACGAGGGCGACTCGCGGCGCGCCCGGCCCCTGCAGCGATGCGCCGCTTACGGATGTCCGGATCGAGCGTGCTCTAACCAACACCCGTGGCTGACAGGAGTGACGAAGGCCGCGATTCCAGTAACGAAAAACGACATGGCGGTATGTTACTACACTCCGAGCGCCTCTCTGTAGACCGCATCCATGGCGCCCACCATGTCGGCGGCGTCGAACTCGCTGCGGGCCCGCGTGCGGTTCTGCGCCCCCCACGCCCTCATCGCGGCGGGATCGTCGAGCAATCCCTGCAGGCCGGCGGCGAACGCTGGCGCCGTCCCCTCCACCAGGCCCTCGCACGCGTCGCCGAGCACCTCGCGGTGGCCCGCGATGTCGCTGGCGAGCACGGGCACGCCGAGCACCATCGCTTCCAGGACCGCGAGCGGCATGCCCTCCTTGCGCGAAGGCGCCGCGTAGACGTCGAAGGCGCGGAAGAGATTCGCGGCGCCTGGTATCTCGCCCGCGAACTTCACGGAGCCGCCGAGGCCAAGCGATGACGCCCGCGCCCGCAGCCTCCGCTCTTCGGGCCCTGAACCGATGATGGCCACCACGAGCCCGGGCCGCCGGACAGCCGCCACGGCCTCGAGGAGCACGTCGAGACGCTTGACCTCGTCCAGGCGCGCCGCGCACCCGACGACGGGGACGCCCGGCCCCAGCGCGAGCGCGACGCGCGCGTCCCAGCGGTCGAGCGCCGCCGCGCTCAGGGCCGCCACGTCGACGCCGTTGAGGACGACACGGCTGATCGCGCGCGGGAACAGATCCAGGGCGAGCGCCTCGCGCTCCTGCGCACGCGAGACGCTGACGACGAGCCGGGTCCAGCGGGCGAGCATGCGCTCGAGCGCGAGGTACGTGCGGCGCAGGGGGCGCGGGTAGCGCTCGAAGTGGAGCCCGTGGAAGGTATGTACGGCGGGCACGCCGAGCATGCGCGCGGCGAGGCGGCCGTGCAGCCCGGCGCCTTTGCCGTGCGAGTGGACGAGCCGGATGCCACGGCCCCGCACGAGCCGCATGAGGTTCAGCAGCGCATCGGGGCGCAGCCGGTTCGTGGCCACCTCGACGATCTCGATGCCCGCCGCCGGGAAGCGATCGAAGAGCGTGCCGTCGCGCGGCCCCGCCACCACCGGCGCCCACCCCCGCGCGCGCAGGCCTTTCGCCAGCGTCAGCACGTGCTGCGGGCCACCGCCCGCCTGAGTCGACACGAGAACCTCCAGGACGGGAATGGGCGCGCGATCGGCCATCTCAGCCCTTCGCGCGGCGGACTGCGCGCCGCACCGGCAGCGGCAGCGCGAGGGCGAGGGCCGGCCGCGCCGCGAAGACGGCGCACCACCACGGGTACGTGCCCGCACGCACGGCGCGCCACCGCACGCGCGTCTCTGCGCGCAGGCGGTCACCGTCACGCTGCATGGAGACGGCGCCCGGCAGCAGCCGGCGGACGACGAGCGGCTCGGCCAGGTTGGCCAGCAGCGTGAGCCGGCTCAAGCGCATCCAGAGATCGTAGTCCTGGGCCACGGGCAGCCGCTCGTCATAGCCACCCGCGCGCTCCACGAGGGCGCGGCGCGCGACGATCGAGGAGTGCACGAAGGGATTGCGCCGGATGAGCGCGCGCCGCAGGGCGGCGTCGTCGCCAGGCGGCGTCACCGTGGCGAGCAGACGGCCCGCGGTGTCGACCTCGCGCGCGGCCGTGCCCAGGAGGCCGACGGCGGCGTGCGCGTCGAGAAAGGCGCACTGGCGCTCGAGGCGCTCGGGCAGGGCCCAGTCGTCTGCGTCCAGACGCGCCACCAGCGGCGCCCGCGCGAGGCCCAGCGCGCGATTGAGCGAGCGCGTGAGCCCGGCGCGCGGCTGCCGCTCGACGCGCAGTCGGGCGTCGCGCACGGCGGCAAGGAGATCGGGCGTGGCGTCGGCGGAACCGTCGTCGAT
>JBKKCN010000262.1:0-2844 GCA_046712525.1 Candidatus Rokuibacteriota bacterium | reverse complement strand
CGTCGCGCTGTGGGAGCGCGTGCGTTGGCGCGAGACCGGCGCCTCACCGTTTGGTATCGCGTTCCATCCTGGGACCGACCCCATCCCCGTGGAGACGTGGGCATACGAAGCCCCGTTCCTTCCGGCCGGCAGCCAGATCCCGGTCGTGACGCCACCGTTCATGCCGCAAGAACCGCTCGTCTTCCTGTCCATGGTGTCCTTCGAGCATCGCCCTCCGCTCGAGCAGCGTGGTGCCCGCCGCAGGCTGACCGGGGTCACGGTGTGTGGCCCGGAGGTGTCGCGCCTGTCTCGTGGCCTCAGAGCGCTATGCGAGCTGGATGTCTTCCGCACACGGCAAGCTGCGGAGCCGCTGCTGGAGCTGGACTGGGACGGCGCACACTCCAGCGGGTTCCATGATTTCCGGCCCGCTCTGCCGCTGGTGCTTCGGTGGTAGCTGGAGGCAGTGTGGAGCCGGCGGGTCGTTATCCGATCGAGCGGGGCCAGGGCGAGATCGAGCGCCTGCGCATCCAGGCGGAAGCGCTCCAGCTCGACGCCGGGATCATGCTCGACCGCATCGGAGTGGGGAGTGGGTGGCGCTGCCTGGATCTCGGATGCGGGCCGGGCGGCATCGTCGAGCTGCTCAGCGTGCGCGCAGGCGTGACGGGACAGGTGGTGGGCCTCGACGCGGATCCCGTGTTCCTCGAGCACGCTCGGGCGCTGGCCCGCGACCGAGGCCTCGGCAACGTGGACTTCATCCAGGGCGATGCCTACCGCACGGGTCTGCCCCGCGGAAGTTTCGACCTCGTGCACGTGCGCTTCGTGGGCGGCACCGTGGGTCGACCGCACGAGCTGATCACCGAGGCCATTGCACTCGTGCGCCCAGGTGGAATCGTCGCGTTCCAGGAGGCGGACATCAGCACGCTCAAGTGCTATCCACCACATCCCGCCTGGGATCGCCTGACGCAGCTTCTCGAGCAGGTCTTCGTCTGTGTTGGCAACGATATCCGCCTTGGTCAGCGGCTGTATCAGCTCGCACGGCACGCCGGGCTCGAGGACGTCCAGTACCGGCCGTTCCTCGTCGGATTCCGTTCGGGCGATCCGATGCGCGATTTCGTCCCCGCCACGGTGGAAGCCGTACGCGGCACGATCGTCCGCCACAGCCTCATCAGGGAAGCAGAGCTGAACGCCGCACTCGGCGCCTGCCGGAGCCACCTCGCCGACCCTGACACCGTTTCCACTTACGTCACGGTGGCTCAGGTGTGGGGGGCGACGGCGCGTCGACCTCTCCACAACTAGATGTCCGCAAACACCTCCAGCAGATTTCCGTCCGGATCACGGAAGAACAGCGTGCGATGTCCAAAGACCTCGTCAGTGGGCGGTGTGAGCAGATTGACGCCCTGCCGCACTAGTTCGTCGGCGCACTTATCAACTTCGGGAGCGGAAACCTTAAATGCTAGTTGAAGCGAAGCGCTGCCGTTGGGCGTTGGAGCATCTGCTGCAGTCAGGCTTGGCCTGGCCAAGGCTAGGGTGTTGTCGCCCACCCGATATTCGATCCAACGCGGCGAAAGCTCTCGTAGCAGTGGAAAGCCAAGGATGTCTTCATAGAAGCGACGCATCGCTGTCATATCGCGCACGAAAAATGACCGTATAGTCGATCGCCCGAATGGCTCGAAAAGCCGAGATAGAACGCGGACACATTTTTGATCTTCGCGACTATCGCATGGCGGACAACGGATCGATAACCGAGGTTTTGGCCCTAGCTCAAGGTCATGGCCGGCTGTCGGGCGAGGCGCGGCACCGGTGACGCCAGGATGATCCCTGCCTGGATCAGGAAGCCGAGGGCGGCGGCGACGATGCAGGTCTCGGCGCCGTACGCGCTGCCGATGACGGCGCCGATGGCGGAGCCGATCGGGCGGCAGCCCCAGGTAGCGGTGGCGATGACGGCGGAGACGCGGCCGAGCAGATGGTCCGGGGTCACCGACTGGCGCAGCGTGGTGGAGCTGATGATCCACAGGAGGGGGCCGGCCCCGAGGAGGAAGAAGCTGAGGGCGGCGAGGACGAACGACGGGATCGCGATGGTGAGCGCCATCACGAGGGCTGCGATGAATCCGGCGACGGGGCCGATGGCGATGACGGTGCCGAAGGCGAGCATGCGCGTGATTCGAGGCGCGAAGACGGCGGCGACCACCATGCCCACCCCGTAGCTCGCAAGCGTGGCGCCCACGCCGGTGGCGGAGAGGCCGAGGTGGTGGACGGCATACGGCACGTAGACGGCCTGCAGCGCGAAGAACGACGTGTTGAAGACGGCCGCTGTCAGCAGCACCGGCCGGAGCAGGGGATGCCCGACCACGAAGCGCGTGCCCTCGGTGACGTCGCGGACCACGTGACGTGCGGGCAGCGCGGAGCGCGGCGGCTCCTGCAGACCGGCGAGCAGGATCACCGCGGCCGTCGAGAGCGCCGCGGCCAGCGCGAAAGCGGGCGGGGCCCCCAGCCATCCCACGACCGCGCCCGCGAGGGCGGGACCGGCGGCGAAGGCGGCGCTGCGCGCAAGCTCGAGGCGTCCGTTGGCGGCGGCGAGCGTTTCGCGCGGCACGAGCGGGGGCACGAGCGATGGCGCCGCCACGCTGTAGGCGACCGTTCCCGCGGCGCCGATGAAGCCGAGCAGTGCCAGGAGCGGCAGCGTGAGCAGGCCGAAATAGGCGAGGGCGAGGATTCCGAGGAGCGACAGGACGCGCAGCGTCTCCGCCGCCGCCATCAGCCGGCGGCGTGACATACGATCGGCGAGCACGCCGGCGGCAATCGACAGCAGCAGGAACGGCAGCGTCTGCGCGGTGTGGAGGAGGCCCGTCTCTCCCGCACCGGCGC
>JBKKCN010000261.1:0-2635 GCA_046712525.1 Candidatus Rokuibacteriota bacterium | reverse complement strand
CCTCGAGCAGCGACTTGATCTTGGGATCATCCGGCTTGCGCACGCCGTACATCACCGCGTGACCGGCCACGGCCCAGCGCGTGCCGAGGGCGGCGCCGACGCGGCCGGCGCCGATGATGGCGATGTTCACGACACGGGCACGAACCGGTGGCCGCCGTTCTCCCGCACGATGTAGCCCGGGTGCGGGAAGTGCGACTGCAGCACGAGGACGCCGGCATCCGCGTGGCGCTCGATGAATTCACGCCGGGTGCTCGCGGCCTGCTTGCCGTCGTGGCAGAACTGGCTCGACCACTGAGGCTCGGCCACCTGCACCGTGCGGTGCATGAGGTCGCCGGTGAAGACGGCCTCGCCCGCGCTCGTGCGCAGCCGCACGCACACGTGCCCGGGCGTGTGGCCCGGCGACGGCTCGACGCTGACCCACGGATCCACGTGATAGTCGCTGTCCACGAGCACGGCGAGGCCCGCGTCCACGATGGGCACCACGCTGTCGGCGATGTTGCCGTTCTCGTCGCGACCGGACTCCGTCTCGTACTTCCAGAAGTCCCACTCGTTGCCGGCGAAGACGTGGCGCGCGTTCGGAAAGGTCGGCACCCAGCGGCCGTCCTCCCAGCGCGTGTTCCAGCCCACGTGGTCCACGTGCAGGTGGGTGCACAGCACGACGTCCACCTCTTCCGGCGTCACACCCGCGGCGGCGAGATCCGTCAGGAAGCTGCCGTCACGCATGTGCCAGGCCGGGTTGTGCGCCCGCGTCTTGTGATTGCCGACACCGGTGTCGATGAGGATCGTGGTCTCCGGCGTGCGCACCACGTAGGTCCCGATGCGCGAGCCGAGATCGCCGGTGTCGTCGTCCCAGAAGTGCGGCTTGAGCCACGGCAGGTGGCGCGCGATCGCCTGGGGCGACGAGTCCGGGAGCATGGCGGCGGTGGGATACGAGGAGCGCCCGATCTCGATGACCCGTGAGATGGTGACGTCGCCCAGCGTGATCGGCTTCATGCGGTCTCCTTCGTTCAGGCGTCGAACTCGCGCAGGACGTGTCCGGGCCGCGCGCCCGTCGCGCGTTCCACGATCTCGCCGTGCTCGAGCACGGGTTGTCCGTTGACGATGCTGTGCGCGATGCCATCGGCACGAGCGATGAAACGGGGCTCCCGGGCCGGCAGGTCGTGCACCCACTCCGTCGGCCGGGCCGCCACCTTGTCGGGATCGAAGACGACGACGTCAGCGTGGTAGCCCGGCTCCAGCAGCCCGCGCCGCGGGATGCGATAGGCGCGCGCGGGATCGGAGGTCAGGCGCCGGACCGCCGCCTCCAGCGACAGGCGCTTGCGCTCGCGCACCCACTTGCCCAGCAGCGTGCTCGAGTAGCCGGCGTCGCAGAGCAGCGAGAGGTGCGCGCCCGCGTCCGACAGCGACACGAGCGTGTGCGGATGCGTGATGAGCTCGCCCACCGCCGCTTCGTCCGTGTTCATGAGGCCGGCGAGGAACTCCGTCTTCAAATCATCGCGCAGGGCGAGGTCCAGCCAGGCGTCGACGGGATCCTGCCCGCTCTCGCGCGCGACGTCGGCGATGCTGCGGCCGACGTACCGGCGATGCTCGTCCTTGCCGACCTTCATCACCTGCACGAGGTCCCACCGGCCGCGGAAGACGGCGAAGCGCTTGGCGGCGAGGTCGTCGCGCAGCTCGGCGCGGAAGCCGGCGTCGGCATACACGAGCGCACGCTCGGACTCCGGGCGCGCGTTCACTCGCTTCCACGACGGCATGCCCTCGAAGGGATAGGGATTGCGCATCGTGAAGTCCATCGTGAGCGGCCGGCACGACACCTGCGGCCGCACCTCCACGCCGTCGCGCGCGAACTTCTCGGTCACGGCCAGGCGCTGGGGCGTGGATTCCGGGCGGTCGTCGCGATGGAAGAAGGCGGCCCACACCACGGGCCGGCCGCTGCCGCGCCAGATGTCGGCGAGGTCGTCGAGTGAGGTCTTGCTGCCAATGGTGATCTCGAAGAGGCCGCGCCCGCTCTCGCCCATCGCGCGCGTGAGGGCCTTGATCTCGTCGAGGGAGGCGAGCCGGCTCGGGACGGGCAGGCCACCGTCGCCCACGTGCGCCTCCGCGGTGGAGGAGCCCAGGCCGATGGCGCCCGCGCGCATGGCCTCGCGCACGAGGTCCGCCATTCGCTGCACCTCGTCGCCGGTGGCGGCGCGCTGTTGCGCATCGCCGCCCATCACCCACTGGCGGAGGCTCGAGTGCCCGAGCAGCGCCGCCACGTTGAGGCTGGGATTGCAGCGCTCCAGATGGTCGAGGTATTCGGGGAAGGTCTCGAACTGCCAGGTGATGCCCGCGTTCATCGCGTCGAAGGACATGCCCTCGACCTTCATCAGCGTGCGCATCGTCGTCTCGCGATCGGCGGGCCGGCAGGGCGCGATGGCGAAGCCGCAGTTGCCGCTCACGGTGGTGGTGACGCCGTGCCAGATGCTGCTCGTGGCGTACGGGTCCCACGTGTACTGCGCATCGTAGTGAGTGTGGAGGTCGACGAACCCCGGCGACACGATGAGCCCACGGGCATCGATCTCCCGCCGCCCCTGCCCACTCACGGGACCGACCGTCGTGATCATCCCGTCGTCGACGGCGACATCCGCCGCCCGGC
>JBKKCN010000260.1:0-2725 GCA_046712525.1 Candidatus Rokuibacteriota bacterium | reverse complement strand
ATTGGGGCCTCTAAGGCCCCCCAACCCCCCCGCGCGCGGCAGCGCCGCGGAAAACCCCGGGGCACTCCTCGTTGCGAGGGAAACGGGTCCCGGCACCCCGACGCCCGACCCGCTCCCGCCGAACGCGTCGGAGGTGCTCACTCATGAATAGTCCAGGCTAGCGGCGACTCGTCGATGCGCGGACTTCGTTCGCACGGCGAGCCGCCGATCTATTTTACGTTTCCTGGTCTTGCGGCGGCGGGGCTGCCGCATCTGTCCACCACGCGGCTTTGTCCGGGCGTGACGCCGTCGTCGCGGGCGAGCGGGCCCTTTGATGACGACGCACGGGACATGCTTGCGGGGGCGGGGCTCGATATTTCGCGCGTGGCGTACGCGCGCCAGGTGCACGGCGCGGAGGTGGCGGCGGCGCCTGCCGGCGGTGGCTTCGCGGGGGCTGTCGACGTGCTGACGACCACGGAGCGAGGGGTGCCGCTGGCCATCTTCACGGCGGATTGCCTGGCCATCACGCTGTGGGATGCGGAGGCCGGCGCGCTGTCGGTGGGGCACGTGGGATGGCGGGGGACGGTGAAGGGAGCGCAGGAGGCCGCCGTGCGCGCGCTCGTGGCGCTCGGCGCGCGTGCGGGGCGACTGCGCGCGGCCATCGCGCCCGCGATCGGACCGTGCTGCTACGAGGTGGACGAGCCGGTCACCGGTGCCTTCGCGCGCGCGTACCCCGGACGATGGGAGGCGTGGACACGCCCCTCACGTCCCGGCCACGTCATGCTCGACCTGTGGGCCGCCAACGAAGCGCTGCTGGAGGAGGCGGGCGTGGACCCGGCGCGGATCGAGAACCCGCGCGTGTGCACGGCCTGTCACCTCGATCTGCTGTACTCCTACCGCAAGGGCCATCCCGGACGGCTCGTCACGGTGGCCGCGCTGCCGTGAACGGCGTCGGGGACGAGCCGCGCGCGATCACGATCGACGATCGTCGACCCGCGCGGCTCGGATCCTAGCGGTGCTCTTGCAGACAGCCGGGGAAGTCTCCGTCGAGCGCGCCGTCTCGCACCGGCACCACGTCGGCAAACGTCGTCCCGATTCGAACCTCGTCGATCGTGAACGCCCCCGTCGAGTAGATGCCGATCCTGGGCACTGCTCCGAGATTCAGGTCGGTCTTGACCACGTTGCTGGTGGGTTCGGCGCGGCCCGCCGCCGGGTTCGTGTACAGCGTGAACACGTCGGGGCCGGCCATGAACTGGGCTTTGACCACCAGCAACGTGGTCTTCCCGACGACGGTGGCCGTGCCCGAGGCAATCTGCCCGGCACCGCCTCGCGCCTCCAGGACGTACTCCTCGAGCGCGCCGCCGCCCGGCTTGCCGATGAAGAGGTCGTTCCCCAGGCTGCCGTTCAGGGTCAACCCGAAGAATCCGTTGAAGACGCCATCATTCAGCGTGCCCTGCGGTTGCAGCAGGAAGCTCACGTAGACCGTTGTGTTGGTCACGCCGAGAGGCTGCGCGAGGTCCCGGATGGCGCCGTTGATGCTGGGAAAGGCCTCACCCGACACACTGCCGCCCGCAACGTCGAGGCGCGGATAGCACAGTGACCGCGCCCGCGCGGCATAGCCGGACGCGAACGCATTGAAGCCACCCTGCCTCCACGGTCCCCCGAAACCAGGACCACCGTTGGCATAGATCGGAAACGAGGGCGTGAAGCTGTCCTCGGCGATCTGGCCGGCGGCAACGGGCTGGCTCAGGACCCCCACGAGCAACGTGGCGGCAGCGGACACGACCGAGAGATATCCAGCTTTACTTCGCATTGCAGGCCCCTTCTTGGTTGCGCACGTTCGTTGCTCGCACCGCTCACCCGGGACGGGTACTCTATCGCACTCGCGACCATGGGCGCCGTCCGAACGCGTGATCTACGACGCGCTCACGGTGCGGTCGGCCGCCCACGCGCGCAGACGGTCGATGTCTTCTCGTCGCGTCACCGACAGTGGCCTGGTCGCCCGCAGCTCCTCGGCGATGATCGCGCTCGTGAGCTCGCCGCCGCGTGAGAAGGCGGTGAGGAGTGCAGCCACCACCGCCTGCTCGATCTCGGCGCCACTGAAGCCTTCGGAGGCGGCGGCGAGGGCGGGGAGGTCGAAGAGTTTGGCGGTGCGCTTGCGCTTCGTGAGGTGCACGGCGAAGATTTCCTGCCGTTCCTCGCGGCTCGGCAGATCGATGAAGAAAATCTCGTCGAAGCGGCCCTTGCGTGTGAGCTCCGGCGGCAGCGACGTGATGTCGTTGCAGGTGGCCACGACGAAGACGGGCGCCTTGCGGTCCTGCAGCCAGCCCAGGATGCGGCCGAAGACGCGCTTGGACAGCCCGGCGTCGCCGTCCCCGCCGCCGCCGTAGCTGAGCGCCTTCTCCAGCTCGTCGATCATCAGCACGCAGGGCGCCATGTGCTCGGCCGTCTTCAGCGCCTTCTGGAGGTTCTTCTCCGACTCGCCGATGTACTTGTCGTACTGCCGCCCCGTCTCCATCTTGTGCAGGGGCAGCCCCCACTCGCGTGCGATCGCACGCGCCACCAGCGTTTTACCGCAGCCCTGCACGCCCAAAAGAAGAACACCCTTTGGCGAGCTGATCCCGAACTGCTTGGCCTCAGGCGCGAACGCCTTGGTGCGCTTGGCGAGCCACGCCTTGAGATTCTTGAAGCCGCCCACTTCGGCCAGGTTCTCCTCGGGCGCGATGTATTCCAGCACGCCGTCCTT
>JBKKCN010000259.1:0-3288 GCA_046712525.1 Candidatus Rokuibacteriota bacterium | reverse complement strand
TCCTCGCCGCGCCCACGCTGCCGCGCCGCTATACCGCCTTCACTCCCTGCTACCGGCGCGAGGCGGGCACGTACGGAAAGGACATGAAGGGACTGTACCGCCAGCACCAGTTCGACAAGGTGGAGCTCGTCAAGCTCACCACGGCGGAGCAGTCGGACGCGGAGCTGGAGTCGATGGTCGCCAACGCCGAGGAAGTGCTGCGCCGCCTGGAGCTGCCCTACCGGGTGGTGGAGCGTTGCGCGGGTGATCTCGGGTTCAGCGGCGCCAAGGGCTACGACATCGAGGTGTGGCGTCCCGCGCTTGGCAAGTACACCGAGATCTCCTCGTGCTCGAACTACGCCGACTTCGGCGGCCGGCGCGTCGACATCAGGTACCGCGGTGAGCGCGGCAAGACCGAGTTCTGCCACACCCTCAACGGCTCAGGTCTCGCCGTGGGGCGCACGTTGATCGCCGTGCTGGAGAACTACCAGAACGCCGACGGCACCGTGACCATCCCCGCCGCGCTCCGTCCGTACATGGACGGGCTCGACCGCCTCACCCCTCGCACCAACCAGTAGCGGCCGGACCTCGGCTACAGGAAGGTGGTGTCGGCCTCGAGGCCGAGCATGAAGCGTCCCACCGTCTCGAAGTGCGCCTGACGGCCCTGGATCTGCTGGGTCACCGCGTGCATGTCCCGGAAGCGCCGCTCGAAGTCTTCGCTGGTGAAGATCGCGGTGGAGCCCGCCGCGTGGTACACGGCGTCGACGACATCCTTGGCCTGATGGATGGCGTGCGTGGCCGCCAGGCGAATGAGGACGCGCTGCTCGAGGCTCAGGTGCCCCACGCGCCCACCCTCCTGCCAGAACTCCGCCAGGGTGCCGAGGAGAAACGATCGCGCCGAGCGCAGGCCCGCTTCCGCTCGCGCCACCTGGGACTGGATCACCGCGTTCTCCCGCAGCGCGCCCTTGTGGCCGCGCGGCGTCTTGTCCTGCGCGAGCTCGACGAACGTGTCCAGCATGCGGCGCGCGATGCCGAGGGCGACGGCGGCGAAGCCGGAGGCGTAGAAGTTGCCGGTCGAAAAGCAGTAGAGCGGCCGCTGGAGCTGCCGCTCGGCGGGATCGTCGCGGGCGACAGAGTGCTCCTGCGGCACGAAGAGGTCCGAGACCGAGTAGGTGTCGCTGCCCGTGCCCCGCAGGCCCATCACGTCCCAGGTGTCCACGAGGGGCGCCTCTGCGGCCGGGAATAGCATCGTGCGCACCAGCGGCTGCCCGTCTGCGCGGCGGCGAAACGTCCCGTCCGGCTCCGTGACCGGGCAGTGCGCGCCGAGCCACGTGGCATGGTGCCCGCCGCTGGCGAACCCCCACGAGCCGGTCACCCGGTAGCCGCCGTCGACGGCAACGGCGCGCGGGCCCGACAGGGAGAACGATCCCCACGCGAGAACGCCGTGGTCAGCGAAGATCTTCCGCGCCACCTCCGGTGACAGGTAGCCGGCCACCACCGAGCACCCCGACGTCTGATTCAGCACCCACGCCGTGCTCGCGTCCGCCTTGGCGACCTCTTCGATCACCTGCACGAAGGTGACGGGATCCAGCTCGGCGCCTCCCAGCGAGCGCGGGAGCAGGAGCGCGAAGAAGCCGGCATCGGTGAGGGCGGCCACCACGTCATCCGGCAGGCGCCGCTGTCGCTCGATCTCGTCCCGGCGCGCCTCGATGCGTGGCGCCAGCGCGCGCGCCCGCTCGACGTACTCGAGCACGCCTAGCGCATGCCGGGCACGAACGCGTCGCGCCCGCGCTGGTACGTCGCCTGGCGCTGCGCCGGGTTGCGGTTGACGAGGGGCCGCGCGTAGAGCGGGTTCGTCATGCTTCGTACCTCGTGCTCGATCTCGAAGAGGGGCCGGCCCGTGTCGAGATCCGCGATGACCTTGAACCGGTATTCGTGTTCGCGTTCGTCGCGCGTGAGCAGCCCATGCGCGCGCAGCTGCCGGTACGGACCCGAGAAATCGGCGATGTAGATGGCGACGTGATGACCATCGTAAGCGGCAAGTGGCTCGTCGGTCTCGCGGAACACGAGCGCCTGCACGCCGCCCACGCGCACGCGCGCCGCGGGAGCGCCAGCGACCTCGACCACGGCAGAGGGCGCGCCCATCACGGTCTCGTAGAACTTCGCGATGCCGGCGGCCGTGCCCGGCGCTACCGGGAACTCGACGCCCGGCATCCCGAGCGTCATGTCGGCCCACGCGCCGGGCGCGTAGCAGCGCAGCCGGTTGCCCCAGGGGCAGGTGACCGCCACGTGCTGACGCTCCGCCGTGTACGCGAAGCGCGTGCCGACAAGCTTGTCGCGCACGCCGGCAAGGCTCGCCACGAGAGCGTCGATGTCGGGCACGACCAGGTCCACGACCCCTCGCAGTACCTGCGGCTGGTTGGTGGGCAAGTGGAACTGCTGCTGGCCGATGTTCACCCACATGTTGTCGGTGCCCACCATCAGGTAGGGATCACGCGTGAAGCCCATGCCGGTGATCCAGAAGTTCGTGGCCATCACCTGATCGGGGATGGTGACGTTGACGTGCTCGAGGGCCACGATGTTGCCAACGTCCTGGGTGCTGCGGTCGTATTTATCCTCGGCCATCACGTCGGTCCTCCTCAAGGTGAGCATCGCTGGCTTTCGTCGCGAGATCAACTCGACGCCGGAAGTGTAGCGCCAGTTCGGGCAGAAGGGCATGGGGTGTCAGAACGAATGCCGGATCGTCCGACCGCGACCCTAGCTCGCCACGAATGCAGGGGTTTACGTGTGGCACTGCCCCTGCACCCCTTTCCCTGCAAGGAGGACGTAATGAAGATCCTCGGGACAGTGGTGGTCATGGCGGCCTTGTCGACGGGCCTGCTCGCGTTACCCGCGAGCGCGGATCTGACAATTAACATCGGGGCGCCGCCGCCTCCGATCGTGATCGCGGCGCCGCCCAAGGTCGTGGTCGTACCCGGGACGCCCGTGTATTACGCGCCGGGAGTGAACCACAACCTCTTCGTATACGGCGGCAGCTACTATGCCCTGCACAACGGCCACTGGTTCCACGCCAAGAGGCCGGGCGCTGCGTGGGTCTTCGTTCCCATCGAGAAGGTTCCGAAGCCCGTGATCGGAATTCCTGTGGGCTACTACAAGATTCCGCCCGGGCACGCCAAGAAGATGGACGACGATGACGGGCACGGACACGGAAAGGGCAAGGGCGGGAAGAAGGGCAAGGGGCACTAGCGCCGCCGGCGCGTCGACGATTCGCTGACCCAGGTCGGGATGGTGCGCCACCCCGGCCTGGGT
>JBKKCN010000258.1:0-4211 GCA_046712525.1 Candidatus Rokuibacteriota bacterium | reverse complement strand
GCTCCGAACTTGATGACGTATGTCGACAAGGATCTCCAATCGCGTCGTGACGCGCATCTGCACACGACGTGAGGCGGCCGTGAGCGAGGATCCGCGTATTCTCGATCGCCTCGATGCGGGGGCCCTCACCCGCTATCCCGACTTCGAAGCGGGCAAGCCGCCTCGGCTGCTGAATCTCCACCAGCACGGATATCTCGACGAGTACGAGAAGATCTGGGGGAGACGGTGGGGAGCGATGGGCATCGGCCACCTCCGCACGGTCGGGCTCATCCGTCCCAATCCCGCCTGGGAAGGTCACGGCTTCTGGTAGCA
This sequence comes from Candidatus Rokuibacteriota bacterium, assembly GCA_046712525.1. Lineage (GTDB taxonomy): Bacteria > Methylomirabilota > Methylomirabilia > Rokubacteriales > CSP1-6 > JBBDXO01. Next base: position 3,899 of record JBKKCN010000258.1, on the reverse strand, counting down.
GGATCCGACCTTCTTCCTGCTCCGATACCGGCAGAAGCTCGACCCCGACTTGATGCGCAGGTCCCACGAGGAGTACGCCAGGCTCCTCTCGTCGCTCGGCGTCGAGATCCTCTGGATGGAGTTCGACGATCCCATCGGCGCCTCCGGTCCCATGCGCAAGCTCTTCATGGCGGAAGAGGTCAAGATCGTCCGCGGGGGCGCTATTCTTCCACGCTTCGGCCACGCGTCGTACAAGCGCGGTCTCGAGCGCGAGTTCCAGAAGTTCCTCACGAGCATCGACTGTCCCATCCTCCTCAGCGTGCACGGTGATGGCATCTGCGAGGTGGCGCCGATGTTCGTGCAGATGGCGGATGACGCGTGGATCGGCGGCCTCAGCTGTGCGGCGAACCAGGAAGGTCTCGACCAGGTCATCCCGGTGCTGCGGCGGACGGGCGTCAAGGACATCCATGTCATGCCGCTCACCACCATCATGGATTCCTTCGACGCGGGTGGTGAGTTCCACGTCGACATGGTGGTGCATGCCGTCGCCGACCGCGTGGCCGTCATCTATCCCAGGCAGATGACCTGGGACGCCTATCGCTGGCTGAAGGGACTGGGATTCACGCTCATCGAGGTACCGACGGATGAGCACCACCGCTTCGTCCCCGCCAATCTCGTCGTGGTCGAGCCCGGCGTGGTGATCATGAATCCCGAAGCGCGGCAGACCATCAAGGCGCTCGAGAGTCACGGCGTGAGGGTGATCCCGTTCGATTCGTCGGGGGTCATGCAGGGCGGCACGAACGGCATCAAGTGCGTCACGATGGAGCTGGACCGCGACGACGGCCCGCGCATCCATGGATAAGTCCGTGCGCGCACCGTCGTGATGGCGGCCAGGGAGCCGCCCGCGCTCGTCGGCCAGTCGGTCAAGCGCAAGGAGGACGGTCGTTTCCTGCGGGGCGCCGGGCGGTACGCCGACGACCTCGTGATTCCGGGGATGCTGTGCCTCGGCCTCGTGCGAAGCATGCATGCTCACGCCCGGATCCGCGGCGTCGACGGGGCTGCCGCGCTGAGGCTGCCCGGCGTCATGGCGGTGCTGACGCTGGCCGACCTGCCGGAGCTCGCCGCCTCCGTGCCTCCGCTGGTGCCCGAGCGTCATTTCCCCCCGTATCGTCACCCCGTGCTCGCCGGTGCGCGCGCGCGGTACGCCGGCGAGCTGATCGCCGTCGTGGTCGCCACCGACGCGTACTGCGCTGCGGACGGCGTGGATGCCGTCGTCGTGGAGTACGAGCCGCTTCCCGCCGCCGTCACCGTGAAGGACGCCAGGAAGACGGACGCGCCGCGCGTGCATGACGAGTGGCCGGGTAACGTCTGTCCGACGAGCACGAGCGGCTGCGGCGATGCCGCGGCCGGGTTCGCCGGCGCCGATGTCGTCGTGGAAGGGCGGTTCAAATACCCGCGCGTGGCGGGGATGCCCATCGAAGGCCGCGGCGTGCTCGCGGCTCCCGACGCAACGGGACCGCGCCTCACCGTGTGGAGCTCGACGCAGGTGCCGTTCGCGGTGCGCACCGCCGTCGCGAGCGTCTTGTCGATGGCCGAGGAGCACGTGCGCGTCATCGTCCCCGAGGTCGGCGGGGGCTTCGGCGTGAAGGGACACGTCTACCCCGAGGACATCCTCGTGCCCGCAGTGGCGCGGCACCTGGGCAGGCCCGTCAAGTGGATCGAGACGCGACGCGAGCATCTGCTCAGCGCCGCCCCGGATCGCGACCAGGAGCATCATGCTCGTCTCGGCCTGCGCGCGGACGGCACCATCGTGGCACTGGAGACGGAGTTCACGCGCGATCACGGCGCGGCGCCCACGCTCGGAGAGGCGATCACGCTCAACACGATCAATCATCTGCCGGGGCCCTATCGCATTCCGAACTACCGCGGGGTCGGACACAACATCGTCACGCACAAGACCTTCGCCGCCGCCTACCGCGGCGCCGGCCGCCCCGAGGCCGCCTTCGTGCTCGACCGTCTCCTCGACCGCGCCGCGCGCCGGCTCCACATGGATCCCGCCGAGCTCAGGCGCCGCAACATGATCCGCGCTCACGAGATGCCGTTCCGCTCGGGCCTCACCTACCGCGATGGCGTGCCGATCACGTACGATCCGTCCGACTACGTCGCCGCCTTCGACCGCGCGCTGGAGCGCGTCGGCTATGCCACGTGGCGCCAGGCGCAGAAGCAGCGCCGCGACGGGCGGCGGCCGCTCGGCATCGGGCTTTGTGCGTACGTGGAAGGCACGGGTCTCGGACCGTTCGAAGGCGCCGACATCACCGTGGATCCGTCATCGGGCACCGTGTTCGTCCACATCGGCGTGTCGGCGCAGGGGCAGGGCCACGAGACGAGCCTGGCGCAGATCTGCGCCGACCGCCTCGGCGTGACGGTGGAGGAGGTGGCGATCGTCGGCGGCGACACGCAGGCCATCGGCTACGGGATGGGCACGATCGCCAGCCGGGTGGCGGCCGTCGCGGGGCCCGCGGTCGCGCGCGCCGCGCTCGATGTCGCCGCCAAGGCCAAGCTCGTCGCCGCCGAGCTTCTCGAGTGCGCCGCGGACGATCTCGTGCTGGCGGACGGGCGCGTGCACGTCAGGGGTGCTGCCGATCGCGGCGTGAGGCTGAAGGACGTGGCGCGCGCAGCGGTGAGGAGCCAGGCGCTCTCGCGTACCTCCGGCCCCGGGCTCAGCGCGTGCGCCTTCTTCTATCCGGGCTCCGTCACCTGGGCCTTCGGCGTGCAGGCGGTGGTGGTGGAGGTGGACGTGGACACGGGCGCGCTCCGCGTGCTGCGCCACGTCGCCATGCACGATTGCGGCACGCCCATCAACCCGATGATCGTGGAAGGCCAGCTGCACGGCGGCATGGCGCAGGGCATCGGCAGCGCCGTGCTCGAGGCCCTCGTGTATGACGAGGCCGGGCAGCTGCTCACGGGCACGCTGATGGACTACGCGGTGCCGCGGGCGACGGACGTCCCTGCCTTCGAGGTGGACCACCTGGACTTCCCATCCATCGTGAATCCGCTCGGCATCAAAGGTGTCGGCGAGAGCGGTGTGATCGCGCCCGCGGCGGCCATCGCGAACGCGGTGGAGGACGCGCTGGCACCGTGGGGGGTGCAGGTGGACCAGGTGCCGCTCACGAGCGAGCGGATCTTCGAGCTGCTCAGGCAGTACGCAACATAGGGAATCGAATGCCCATCTCGAAGGCAGCGACCTTGCACGATACAGCGTGCGAGGAGGGTCCAAGGTCATGACACGAGGCAAAATGAAGACGTACAAGGAGCAATCGTTCGATCAGCTCAAGGGTCTGGACGGCATCTCGGACGACCAGATCGCCGAGCACTTGAAGCTTTACGCGGGGTACGTCAAGCAGGTCAACACGCTCAACGAGCAGATCGCCGCCGCCGGCAAGCCGTCCGGGAAGGATCCCGAGTTCGCCGAGCTCACCCGGCGCCTGGGCTTCGAGTACAACGGCATGATTTTGCACGAGTACTACTTCTCGAACCTCAAGAAGGCTGCCGAGCCCAAGCCCTCCGCCGGCTCCGGCCTCGTGCAAGCCCTCAACGACTCGTTCGGCAGCGTCGAGGAATGGAAGACGGGCTTCCAGGCCATGGGCGACATGCGCGGCATCGGCTGGGTGGTGCTCTTCCAGGATCCGGCTACCGACCGGCTCAGCAACCACTGGATCACCCTGCACCAGGATGGCGTGCCGGCGGGCTTCAAGCCGCTGCTGATCATGGACGTGTGGGAACACGCCTTCATGCGCGATTACAAGGTGACCGACAAGGCCAAGTACGTGGAAGCCTTCTTCCGCAACATCGACTGGTCCTGCGTCGAACGCCGCCTCCGCGACAGCGCCGCCATCCGCCCCGCTGCCGCCGCGTAAACC
>JBKKCN010000257.1:0-2551 GCA_046712525.1 Candidatus Rokuibacteriota bacterium | reverse complement strand
GGACGGCGCGCTGGCACCGGTCGCCCTCACCACGCTGCTGGATGAAACCGCCTTCTGGATGGGCGCCCTCGCCACCGGCGAGGCCGGCATGACGACGGAGCTGCGCGTGACGCTGCACGATACCGCGCGGGCCGAGGAGACGATCACGGTGGTCGGCTCCCGCGCCTCCGCGAGCGCGCGCGCGGACGACGGCCGCTACTGGGATACCGCCATCACCGCGCACGCAGGCGGCCGCCTTGTGGCGAGCGCGACCATCACCTTCGTGGCCGTGCGCGGCGCCGCGCGCAAGCTCGTCGCCGGAATGTTCGCCGTGAACGAGCGCGATATCGTGGCGCGAGTATTACCGAAGTATCTCGAGCCCCGCGCGTGTGGGGGAGGGAGCATGGGGTCAGGCTTTGACTTCTAAACATGCGAGTCGGGGTGACGGCGTGTCTGAGCCGGGATGTTTAGAAGTAAAAGTCTGACCCCAATCCGCGCGCTCCCCAATCCGCGCGCTCAGGAACGCAGTGGACGGAAGAACTCGCGGATGTCGTCCGCGAGGGCGGCGGGCTGCTCGAGGGCGGCGAAATGGCCGCCGCGCGTCATCGGTGTCCATCGCTGGATGTTGTAGGACCGCTCCGCCCACGCGCGCGGCGGGCTGAGAATCTCGTGCGGAAAGGCGGCGTAGCCGGTGGGCACCTCGATGCGCCGGCCGTCGGGGATCGGCCACGGCTCGTGCATGCGCGCGTAGTACGGCCAGAACGACGAGTTGATGGCGCCCGTCACCCAGTACAGCATCACGTTGGTGAGCAGCACGTCCTTGGTGAAGCAGCGCTCCACGTCGCCGTCACAGTCTGACCAGGCGCGGAACTTCTCCACGATCCACGCCGCGAGACCCACGGGCGAATCCGTGAGGCCGAAGGCGAGCGTCTGCGGCCGCGTGCCCTGGATCCACTGGTAGCCCGTTTCCTCACGTTGCCAGTGGCGGAGCTGCTCGAGGTAGCGGCGCTCGTCGGCGTCGGGATTCGCGGGCGCCGTCACGTCGCGCTTGACCGCGAGCAGGTTGACGTGGATGCCGGCGAGGCGGTCGGGATACTTCAGGCCGAGCACGGAGGTCACGAAGGCTCCCCAGTCGCCGCCCTGCGCCGCGAAGCGGCGATACCCGAGCACGTCCGTCATGAGAGTGGCGAAGGCGTCGGCGATTTCGGCCACGCTGAAGCGGGGCTGGTGCGGGCGGAACGAGAACGTGTAGCCCGGCAGCGAAGGCGCCACCACCGTGAAGGCATCCTCGGCACGGCCGCCGAAGCGTGCGGGATCGGTGAGGCGCGGAATCAGCTCCTGGAACTCGACGATCGATCCCGGCCAGCCGTGGGAGAGCAGGAGCGGAAACGGCCGCGGCCCCACGCCCTGCTCGTGGATGAAGTGCACGTCGATACCGGCCACGGGTGCCGTGAATTGGCGGGCCCCGTTCAGGCGCGCTTCTGCCGCCCGCCAGTCGTACTTGTCGCGCCAGTACGCCACCAACTCTTTCATGTACTCGAGGCTGGTGCCGTACGACCACGCCGGCCCCGGCGCCTCGTCGGGCCACCGCACGCGCGACAGACGCGCTTTCAGATCTGCCAGCACGTCGTCGGCCACCGCGATCGTGAACGGCCGCACGCTCATTTCCTGGCCTCCTCCACCCACGCCTGCCACGTCGCCGTCGCCTCGCCGACGGTGACCTTTCCCCCGCTGCGCACGAGCGGCGTCTTCAGCAGGCGCGGCTCCGTGAGCGCGCGGTCCAGCAGCCGCTGCGGCGAGTCACCCGCCACGTGCAGCCCCAGCGCTGTGAAGCGCGGGCCGGTACGGTCGATCACGCCGGCGGCGCCGAACTTCTCCGCAAAGCGTCGCAGCTCTCCTTTGGAGGCGGGGCGCTCCTTCAGGTCGACGAAGTGAATGGGAATGCGGCGCTCCGCGAAGAAGCGCTGCGCCTTGCGCGTCTCCTGGTCGTCGTTGAAGCCGAAGATCTGGACGTTCACGACGCGCGCGCCTGCTCCGCCTTCGCTCTCAGCGCATCGTACACCGCCATCGGGACCGCGGGGGAGCCGAGCGGGTTGACGCGGCCGGTGCGCGGGCCGTGATAGTCCGAGCCACCCGTGGCGAGCAGGCCGCGCTCCCGGCACATGTCCACGTAGGCCGCGGTCTGGGCGGCCGAGTGCTCGGAGTAGTAGCACTCGATGCCCATGAGACCGGCCGCCATGAGCTCCGGAATCATCGCGTCCTTGCCCGCCAGCCCCGGATGCGCGAAGACGGGCACGCCGTGCGCGCGCCGGATGATCTCGACCGCCTGCACCGGCGTCAGTCGCCGGCGCGGCACGCTCGCGGGACCGCCGGCGTGCAGATACTTGTCGAACGCCTCCGGAATCGACTTCACGTACCCGTGCTTGATCATGACCTGCGCCACGTGCGGCCGCCCCGGCGAGCCCTCCTTCACGATGGCGAACACCTCGGCCGGATCGATCGGCATCCCCAGCTCCCCCAGCCGCGCCGCCAGCCGATGCACCCGCGCCACCCGCTCCGCCCGCTGCTCGCG
>JBKKCN010000256.1:0-9753 GCA_046712525.1 Candidatus Rokuibacteriota bacterium | reverse complement strand
ACGCCCATCGTGTCTCCCGACATCTCCTGCAGAGGAACAACGAGCACGGAGCGGGTGCAGTAGTCGGTCTTCTCGTCGAGGCTTGCGTTGAAGGCAAAAGGCCGGTCCTCGTCCAGGTCATAGGCGTCGGTGAGCGTGATGGCCACCCCCGTGCTCGCGACGTACCCGGCGAGGCTCCGCGCGTCGAGCGGCAGCACGTCGGCCTGCAAGCGCGCGCGCGTTTCGGCGCGACCCAGGCGGGCTTCCAGTACCTCGTTCTGCACGACCGCGAAGCGCAGCACCGAGCCATCGCGCAGAAAGAGAGTGCCCGCCTCCGCGTTCGTGAAGCGCCGTGCCTCCGCCACGATGCGCTCGAGCAGCACACTCAGATCGCGCTCGCTGGAGAGCGCGATGCCGATCTGGATCAGCTCTTTCAGCAGATGTGTGAGCGGTGGTCTGGAGGTTGTCATGGCCTATGTCATTGCTGCCAGGAAGGGGCGCAAGGTGTGTGCCACGATTGTCGCTAAGAACGTAAACGGCGGGATTTCTTGGCATTTATAAGCTAGCCTCACCGTGCAAGTCGTGCCAGACTGGACAATTTCATTACAGTTGGTCGTTTTCTTGTCGGCTGCTAGAGTGGTCGCACGATGGATAACGTATTGGTGATCGACGACGAGAAAAGCATTCGAGCACTGGTCGAGAAGGTCCTCAGTGAGTCCGGCATGGAAGTGCACGGCGCGGCAACCGGGAAAGATGGCCTCGAGATGTCCGAGGAGCTGGGCCCCGAAGTCGTGCTCGTGGACTTGCGCCTGCCGGATATCGACGGCATCCACGTGTTGCGCGAGCTCAAAACCCGTCATCCTGACACGGCCGTGATCATGATCACCGGCTTCGGGCACATCGAGAGCGCGGTGGCTGCGATGAAGAGCGGCGCCACCGACTACCTCGAGAAGCCCTTCCAGCACCTCGACAAGCTGCGCATCTCGGTCAGTCGAGCTCTGGAGGAAGTGAAGGCCCGGCGCGAGATCCATCGGCTCACGAGCCGTGAAGAGGACAAGTACCGCACCGACCAGCTCATCGGCGAATCGGCCTCCACGCGAAACCTGCGTGAAGTGATCGGCCAGCTCGCCCGCAGCGAGGCGCACACGATCCTCGTCAACGGCGAGAGCGGCACCGGCAAGGAGCTCGTGGCCAAGGGTCTCCACTACGAGAGCCCGCGGCGCGCTTTTCCCTTCATGGAAGTCAACTGCGCTGCCATCACGGACACCCTCTTCGAGAGCGAGCTCTTCGGCCACGAAAAGGGCGCCTTCACCGACGCCAAAGGCACGAAGAAGGGGCTCATGGAGCTCGCCGACCGCGGCACGCTCTTCCTGGACGAAGTGGGCGAGGTCTCGCCCAGCGGGCAGGCCAAGCTCCTGCGCTGCTTGCAAGAGCGGATGTTCAAGCGGGTGGGCGGCACGAGGGATATCAAGGTCGACGTGCGGGTCATCGCCGCCACCAATCGCTCCCTGGAGGCAATGGTCAAGGACGGCACGTTCCGCGAGGACCTGTTCTATCGCCTGAACGTGATCCCCATCGCCATTGCTCCCCTCCGGGACCGCAAGGATGACATCCTACCGCTCGCCCGCCACTTCCTGTCGGAGGCGAACCGGACCTTCCACAAGGCGGTCAAGCGCCTCGCCGCCGAGACCGAAGTCGTCATGCTCGGCTACGGCTGGCCGGGTAACGTGCGCGAGCTGAAGAACCTGATCGAGCGCCTCGTGATCCTCAGTACTGCGGAGTCGATCGAGCCTCATCACCTGCCGGTACAGTTTTCCAGCCTGCCCGAGGCGCGCATGGCGGCCGAGACGTCCAAGCAACCTCGAACGCTCGCGGCGGTGGAACGCTCGTACATCCAGCAGGTGCTGCATCAAGTGAACGGCAACAAGAGCGAAGCCGCCAAGATCCTTGGCATTACCCGCCAGACGCTCCGAAAGAAGCTCACCGACGAACCCTGATTCCAGAAGTGGCCAGTTTCTGATCGGTCTCGGCGGACCTGGCCTTCCGCACTGGCCAACAAACAGCCACGCCCGGCCTGAGGGTCCACCGCAGCAGCTTTAAAAACTTTTGTTCACAATGACTTATCCGGGATCATCGGGATTGGTACTGGCCTTGCTCAATAGCGGCCCGGCTGGCGTCCGATCTCTCACCCAGGGATAAGGGAGTTTTGATGAAATTGGTGGCGACGAAGCTCGAGATGGAAACGGTCGGCAAGATGAGCCGGCTCGTCATCGACAACATCGACGCCATCGCAAGTGACCTTACCGTCCTCGACTCACGCCTGCTCCTGGGCAATGCCAACATCGACGTGGTCGCGCTCGACGGTACCGGCTCCCTCGTGCTCATCGCGATCAACCTCACCAGTGACGAGCAGCTGCTCCTCAAGGCCGTGGAAGCCTATTCATGGTGTCTCGAGTATCCCGAGGCGGTGCGCCGACTGTACCCGGCCGCCGACGTCTCGGTGACGCGGCCGCCGCGGGTGATGTTCGTGGTCGAGCGCATGTCCGACTCGTTTCACCGCAAGGTCAAGCAGCTCGGCTTCCCTGAAGTCGACTGCGTGGAGTTCCGGCACCTCGCGATCGACGGTGCCGAGGCCGTTCACTTCGACACCATCGTGCGGTTGCGCCGCGCCACGCTCGTCTCCACGGACGCGCTGGCGTCGGCCTCCTCGCCGGTGCGGGATGACGCCGGACTCGACGTCAGCACCGGCGCCCGCGCCACGAGCGTGAAGCTGCAGAAGCTTCTGACCGCAGACACCACGTCGCCGAGCGCGTCGCGCCAGGGCGAGCGTCCGGCGGAGCGCCCGCTCGCCGAACGGCCAGCGGCGCCCGCGGCTGTCAGTGCACCGTCGCCGGCACGCGAGCCGGGCGTCGTGGTGAGCATGATGAACCGGGCTGGACGGCACGCCGCTGCACGTCTCGAGGAGGCGGCGCTCGCCGCCAAGCAGCCGGTGATGCCGCCCGTCACGCGGCGGTCGGTTCGTGATCCTGAGCTCATCACGGAGCCGGTGGCGACCATGACGGTGGAACCCGCCGCGCTCGACTCCACCGTGCTCGAAATGGTGGTCGAGCCGGAGCCGGTGCTGGCGCCCGAGCCCGTCGCCGTCGCACCGATACTCGAGCTGGTGGTGGTGTCGCAGCCGATCGCGGTGCCCGAGCCCGTCGTCGCCACCGCGCCCGTGCTCGACGCGGTCGTAGCGCCGCAGCCGATCGCCGCGCCCGAGCCCGTCGTCACCACCGCGCCCGTGCTCGAGCCGGTCGTAGAGACCGCACCAATTGCTGTGCCCGAACCCGTCGCAGCCTCGCCCGTTGTGGTCGCGCCGCAGCTCATCGTCGCGCCCGAGGCCGTCGCTGACAGCGCGCCCTTGCTCGAGTACGCGATGGAGCCGATCGCCGTGCCCGTCACCGCCACCACGCCCGTGATCGACCTGGTGGTGGAGCCGGGGCCAATCGCCGCGTCCGAGCCCGTGATCGAGCTGCTGGTGGAGCCGGTGGTCGCGCCCGTGATCGAGTTAGTGGCGGAGCCGGAGCCGGTGGCCACGCCGGAGCCTGTCGTCGCGATGGCGCCCGTGCCCGAGCCGGTGGTTGAGCCGGAGCCGATCACGGCACCGGCGCCCGCTGCCACCGCTCCCGAACCGCCGCGGATCTCGTTCGCTGATCTCTCGAAAGAACTGCTCGCGGCGCAGTCGATCGAGCGCAAAGCGGTCACGACGTCGAAGCCCGTGCCGCCCACGAGACCACTGGAGCCGCCCGCGTCGATCAAGCCGGCAGCGGTGGCCGGCAGCCCGGAGCGCCTGTCGTTGGCGGACCTCTCGAAGGATCTGCTCGGCGCTCCTTCAGTGCGGATACCGCAAGCGAACGGACCGACGCCGATGCGGCTGCAGGTGCCGCCGGTCGTCGAGCCGCTCAAGGCCGGGGAAATCCGCGCGATCCTGGAGCAGATCGACAGCGCCGCCGTCGAGCCCGTGACGCCGATCCTCGACATCACATCAGGCATCGACGTGGCGTCGGGACAGCCACTCACGCTCGAGTCCCTCGTGGAAGCCGCGGCGCAGGCGGTGCCCGAGCCCGCGGCGGAGGCTCCGGAGACCTCGAACATCCAGGGCCTGCCCGGCCTGAAGTTTCCCGGCGGCGATGGGGTCCTGACGCGACAGTGGATGGACTTCCTCAACCAGATGACGGCCACGAAGTGAGCACGCACGCCGTGAGCGTGGAAAAGGAGCCCTCGGTGGAATCTCTGCGTGTCCTCTTGGTGGATGACAACACGTCCCTGCTCCGCTTCCTCGTTTCCGGTTTCACGGCCAACGGCTGCGACGTGGCACAGGCGTCCGCCGCCGAGCAGGCGCTCGAGCTCATCGGGGCGGAGAGCTTCGATCTCGTCGTCTCCGACATCAAGATGCCGGGACTGAGCGGGCTCGACGTGCTTCGCGCCGTGAAGGGGGCACAGCCCAGCACGCCGGTGGTGCTCATCACGGGCGCGCCCTCCGTCACGTCGGCGGTGTTCGGGCTTCGTCACGGCGCGTACGACTACCTTGCGAAGCCGTTCTCGATCAAGGAGATCCAGGACCTGCTGGCCCGTATCCGCGAGGACCGCAAGAAGTGGAACGGCAACGTTCCTCTTCCCGCCGGGCTCGCGGAGGAGCTGTCGCGGCGCCAGTCGGGCGTGGAGACACTCTTTCATATCGGCGGGCTCGCGCTGCAACAGCTGGAGCCGGCCGCCTTCGTCGACAAGGTGCTCGAGCATACGGTGCGCAGCCTTCGTAGCGACGCCGCTCTCCTGCTCCTGCGCGACGAAGAGGGGCAGTTCACGTCGAGCCGCCACGGGGAGCCGGCGCTCGTGAACTTCGTGCTCGCCGCCCTGCAACAGTCCTTCGAGCAGGTGGCGAAGACCGGAGGCCGCGCGGTGGTGACGATCACCCACCCGGGGCAGCCCGTCGATGCCATCGCCACCGCCATCCCCGGCGTGGGGCGGTCCATGGGCCTGCTGTGCCTGGCACGGGAGCCGAAGAGCGGAGGCTTCCTTCCCGACGAGCGAGAGATGCTCCTCGGCTACGCGCAGACGACGTCGGTTGCGCTGCAGAAGCTGATCCTGCGCGACAACGTCGAGCGCAACCTCGTCGACACCATCACCGCTTTCGTCAACGCCATCGAGTCGAAGGATCCCTACCTCAAGGGGCATTCCGCGCGCGTGTCGCTGTACGCGGGAGAGCTCGCGGTCACCATGGGGCTGCCGGTGGAGACGGTGGACGTCGTGCGGCGGGGCGCCATGCTGCACGACCTCGGCAAGCTGTCCATCATGGACACGATTCTGAGGAAGCCGGGGCCGCTCACCGAGGAGGAGTTCACGCTCATCAAGGCGCATCCCCTCGCGGGGGCCAAGATCCTCGAGCCGCTGCGCTTCCTTGCGCGCGAAACGTGCGCTGTGCGCTCGCACCACGAGCGCTTCAACGGCACGGGCTACCCGGACGGCCTCGCCGGTGAGGACATTCCACTCGTGGCGCGCATCACGACGGTGGCCGACGTCTTCGACGCCATCACCTCCAACCGGCCCTATCGCACGGCGATGACGGTGGAGGAGGCACGCGAGGAGATCGAGCGCGGACGCAACAGCCACTTCGATCCCCTCATCGTCGATGCCTTCGTGCGCATTCCGGTGGAGCGCCTCGTGGAGTTCAACCGCCACTACGAGAGCCTCGTGAGCCCAGCCATGCCCATCGATCTCGCCGCCGCCGCGGCACTGGTGAGCGCGCAATGAGCCAGCCGCGCACGCGCATCCTCATCGTCGACGACGCCGGCCCTGTGGTCGTGCTGTGCGTGAACGTGCTGCAGGCGCTCGGCTACGCGGTGAAGGGCGCCAATCGCGGCGAGGCCGCGATGGAGATGATCCGCAAAGAGAGCTTCGACCTCATGGTCCTGGACTACAAGATGCCTGGCATGACGGGATTCGAAGTCTTCGAGCAGGCCCGCCCGCTACACCCGAACATGGCGGTGGTGCTGGTCACGGGACACGGCACGCCGGACATCGTGAACGAGGCCAACCGCCTCGGCTTCAACGCGATTCTCCTCAAGCCTTTCACATCGGACGAGCTGCGGGCGACGGTTGAGAAAGTCCTCGCCGATCGCGCATAGCCGGTAGCCGACGTCGCGATGACGTCGGTGCGGGGCGGTGTGCAATCGGGACTCGACCACATGCTGGCCGTCGGCTACGGCACGCTCTACGACTACATCTTCGAGCGCTTCCCGCCCTACCAGCGGCTGCGGTCCGAGGTGTTAGGACTGGTGCAGGCGGAGGCGACGGACGAGCGCGCGCGGGTCCGCGTGCTCGACATCGGATGCGGCCCCGGGAATTTCTCGCTGATGCTCGCCGAAGCCGGATTCTCCGTGGTCGGCGTGGACGCCTATGCGCCGCTCATCACCCTCGCACAGGAAAAGCGCCGCGCCCAGCGGCTGTCGAACCTCGCCTTCAAGCATGGCGACCTCGTGCGGGGTGAGCCGTTCCCGCCGGAGCAGTTCGATCAGGTGATCAACGTGCACTTCCTCTATGCGCACCCGGAGCCGGCTGCCGTCCTGCGCGCGGCCTACCGTGTCCTCAAGCCCGGCGGCCATGCCATATTCGTCAACCTCACGCGCCGCGTGCCCGTGTGGGCGACGTTGCGCGACGTGTTCACGCGTCACGGCCTCGTGGCCGCGCTCAAGACCCTGCTCTGGGTGCTGCCCAATACGATCTTCGAAACCGTGCGGCGACAGACGGGGCCGCATTACTGGGACGAGCAGCGCATGACCGATCAGCTGCGCGGGGCTGGCTTCGAGCTCGTCGCGCTGCGCCGCACCTTCTTCGACGACGCCAGCCTTCTGGCAACCGTGCGCAGGCCGGCGACCGTCGGCGTGCCGCTCGCCGCATCCTCGCCGATCCTGACGGCTCGTTTCTAGCCGTGCGCACTCGAGAGATGGCGCTCAGGAATCATCCACCGTCTGCCGACGGCCGTCGAATAGCCTCAACGATCTTGAACAGTTGGGCCGGACGTCGGGAATGGTACCCCCCTTGCTTTATCGAACAGTGCTGTTGGAGCCCTGGGGACGACATGACGCATCGCAGTCAGGCGCCTCATAGGACTTCAACTGTCATGAGTAAGCGTTCAGGAGAATGACGATGAAACGCACTTTCGCTGGACTCGCGGGCACCGTGGCGGCCGCCGTCGTGTGGCTGGCTCCGGGCCTGGCCACGGCACAGCAGCCGGTGGCAGCGGTCTTCATGTACGAAGTGTCTGAGGGGCTGTCGTTCAAGACCCCGAAGCACGCGAAGGATGTCGCGGGCGCCCAGTCGCGGCTCGCGGACGCCGCCCTGCTCGGCAAGAAGATCGTGCCGCTGACGACGGGCGAGTCACCCTGGGCCCGCGCGCACTTCATCTCCGCCGATGCCAAGTCCATGGTGTCGTTGCGCACTGGCAAGGGTCCGATCCGCGGATCGTTCAACCTGCTCCAGGACGTTGATCCCACGCGTGAGTCGCTCGACACCCTCGTGATCTCGGCGTCCGGCTCGCTGCGTGGCGTGCTCGACCTCAGCACGGCGATGCAGGGCTACGCCGGCGCGTCCGGCACCTGGGAAATCAAGAGATCGGCTTCGGGCACCTTCTCGGGCGTGTTCCTGATCCCGTTCCCCGTCGCTCCCGGCGTGTACGCGTACCTGGATCTCACGAGCGCGCTGCAGCTCGACCAGCTGGGGCTCTCGCTCTGCGCCAACCCCATTCCGCTCTCTGCGGACCCCGCGGGCCCGAAGGGCTGCCTGCTGGGTAGCGACGAGTTCGCGCTGGGTATTCCGCTCACCAAAGCTGTTCTCATCCTGTTCGACTAATCCGCATGGAAACAGTCGGCGGAATGACGCGGCCGCGCCATCGACGGCGCGGCCGACCGGCACGCATGATGTCCGCGCTCGCGGCTGCGCGGTGGGGGCGGACACGATGACGTCGGTATTGAGCGGAGTGCAGTGGGGCCTCGATCGCATGTTGTCCGTCGGCTACGGCCTCGTATACGACTACATCTTCGAACGGTTCATGCCCTACCAGGGGCTGCAGCTCGACGTGCTCTCCCTCGTGCAAGGACAGGCGACGACCGACCGCGCGAGCGTGCGCGTGCTCGACATCGGGTGCGGCCCCGGCAACTTCTCGGTCATGCTCGCGGAAGCGGGCTTTTCCGTCATCGGCGTGGACGCGTACGACCCGCTCATCAGCCTGGCGCAGGAGAAGCGCCGGGCACAGCGACTCTCGAACCTGGCCTTCAAGCACGGGGACATCGTGAAGGACGCGCCCTTCCGTCCCGAGCAGTTCGACCAGGTGATCAACGTGCACTTCCTGTACGCACACCCTGAGCCGGCGGCGGTGCTGCGCGCGGCCTACCGCGTCCTGAAGCCGGGCGGCCACGCCGTCTTCGTCAACCTCACGCGCCGCGTGCCGGTGTGGGCGACGGTGCGCGACGTCTCGCGACGCGACGGGATCGTGCCCGCCCTCAAGGCCCTCGTGTGGGTGCTGCCGAATTCGATCTTCGAAACGGTACGTCGGCAGACAGGACCCCACTACTGGGACGAGCAGCGGATGACCGACCACCTCTCCCAGGCCGGCTTCGAGCTGGTCGCCATGCGCCGCACGTTCTTCGACGACGCCAGCCTTTTGGCCTCGGTCCGGAAGCCCAATGCGGCGGAGGGTTAGTGATTCTCCCCTGGTCACTTTCTCTCCAACGACCCGTGTCTAACGTGGCGCAATCGGTTAGGAATCACTCACGGGAGCAGCGACCAGCTTCCATCCAGCAACAAATATGGAGCAATTAAAGATACTTACGACCCAATAGCGGTGTGGTACCGCACTTGCTGTACATGATCACGCTGTTGAGTAGTCGGGGCACATGGTAGCCCATGCCGTGTGCGCCTCCGGTCGCTTCGACCGTGATCGTTGGGTCTGTGGGGACTCGCCCGGATTGTATCCGTGCGAGGCGTGAGGAAAAGACAATGAGTAAGCGAATCAGTCTCGGACGGATGGTGGCGGTGGCTGTGATCGCCGCGGCGGCGGCCGTGGCGCCGGTGCAGGCGGTGTCCGCCGAGCCGTTCCTGGCGGGTGGACGGATCATGGACATCGACAAGGGCGACCTCAAGGCCGCCGGCGATAGCGGGCGCTTCATCGTGCGGAACCGCCACGTGGACGGCACGCTCTCGGGCTCGGTCGGTGGCGTGGAGTTGCCCGACACGTTTTTCACCTTCATGTTCAAGACGAACGTGCCGATCCAGACCCAGTCTGGCAACATTCAGGGCTACCTCTCGTTCGGCATCTACGAGGCCAAGGTAATCGCGAAGTCCGAGATCGGGGCCGTGCCGTGCCCCGCAGGCTGGGATGCGTGGTGCATCGAAATACCGTCCGGATCCCTCGTCCTGCCCGCCCTGCTCATCAATGGCAGCGTGACGTTCACCGAGGGCACGGAGGGTCACGGCACGGTGAGCGCGTACATCGTTCCCAGGCTCGGCCTGGACGGCCACATTCTGGGTGTGCTCGCCGGTGAGCTCATGATCCAGGGTGAGTAAGTAGGTCCCGGAGAACCTCATGCCAGGGACGCAAGGTATCGGAAGCCAGCCGCAGGTGGCGGAGGCCCCCGTGAGGGGGCTGACGCACCTTCGGCAGGCCGGGCCCATCACCGCGGCCACGTCGCCCGGGGCGCGTCAAGCGCTACGGGAGTCGGCCCATCGCTCAGAGTT
>JBKKCN010000255.1:0-11432 GCA_046712525.1 Candidatus Rokuibacteriota bacterium | reverse complement strand
TTGTTCAGCCGCTCCGTGATCTCCGCCATCTTCACGTCCGCATCCGGTGCGGCGTCGATGTCGGCGCGATACGCCGCCTCGATGCCGCCTTCGAGCGGCAGCGAGCCCCAGCGCCCCGACGGCCACGCGTAGCGCGGGCAGTAGCGGCCGCCGTTGCGGTGGGCGGCGCCCGCCACGCCGAAGGAGTTGCGCACGATAACCGCGCACCAGGGAGTCGTCGTCTGCCACATGGCGGCCATGGCGCGCACGCCTTGCTTGATGGTGCCCGTGCGCTCGGCCTCGAGGCCGATGAGGAAGCCGGGACAGTCCACGAGGTAGACGACCGGCAGGTGGAAGGTCTCCGCGAAATCCACGAAGCGCTCCACCTTCTGGCAGGTGTCGGCGGTCCAGGCGCCGCCGTAGTAGAGCGGATCGCTGGCCATCACGGCCACCGGCCAGCCGTCGAGGCGCGCGAGGCCCGTGATCACGGCGCGGCCGTAGAGCGGCTGCATCTCGAAGAAGGAGCCGCGATCCACGACGGCGTCGACGATGCGGCGCATCTTGTACGTCTTGCGCGGATTGCGCGGGATCGCCTCGATCAGCCACGGCTCCCGGCGCTGCGGATCGTCCTCCTGCGGACCGCGCGGCGGCAGCTCGTCGATCGACGACGGCAGATACCCCAGGAAGCGACGCGCGCGCGTGAAGGCCTCGTCCTCCGTGTCCACGGCGTCGTCGACGCCGCCCGCCTTGAGCTGGATCTCCCAGCCGCCCAGCTCGTTCTTCGTAAGCTTCTGGCCGAGGCGCTCCACCACGGGCGGACCGGCCACGAACATGGCGGACAGATCCTTGATCATGATCGAGTAGTGCGCGGCGGCCAGGTGCGCGGCGCCGAGGCCGGCGACGGACCCGAGGCCAAGCGCCACGCGCGGCACGGTGCCCATGTTCTCCACCACCCATTCCCAGCCGTCCACGCCGGGCACATTCGCGCGGCCGGTGGTCTCGATGGTCTTCACGGACCCGCCGCCGCCGGAGCCTTCTACCAGGCGAATGAGCGGCAGCCGGAGATCGTGGGCCATGCGCTCGCACGTGTTGTGCTTGCCCTTGATGGTGGCGTCGGCGGAGCCGCCGCGCACGGTGAAGTCGTCGCCGCCCACCACCACGGGGCGGCCGTCGATCTTGCCGCGGCCGAAGACGAAGTTGGAGGCGGTGAAGGCGACGAGGTCGTTCTTGTCGTCATATGTCGCGCGGCCGGCGATCTTGCCGATCTCGTGGAAGGTGCCCTTGTCGACGAGCCGTTCGATACGCTCTCGGATCGTCAGGCGCCCGCCGTCGTGCTGGCGCTTGACGCGCTCGGGCCCACCCAGCTCGTCGGCGAGCGCTTCGCGGCGCTTCAGCTCGTCCAGCTCCTCTTCCCAGCTCATGCGCGGCGTCCGATCGCGCCGGCATCGCGCAGCCGATTGATCTCGGCGTCATCGAGGCCGAGACGCTCGCGCAGCACCTCGGCGGTGTGCTGGCCGAGGAGGGGAGCCGGCCGCCGCACCGCGCCCGGTGTTTCCGACAGGCGCACGACGGGGCCGACCATCCGCACTTTCCCCGCCGTCGGATGCTCGGACTCCACGAGGGCGCCGCGCGCGGCCACCTGCGGGTGCTCGACCACGCGGTCGATGGTGTTGATGGCGCCCATGGGGATGCCGGCGGGCACGAGGATGGCCTCCCACTCGTCGTAGGTCTTCGTCAGAAAAGCCTGCTGCAGCGTCGCGATGAGCGAGGCGCGGTTCTTGTTGCGATGGGCATTGGTGGCGTAGCGCGGGTCGTCGGTCAGCTCGGGCAGGCCCAGGAGCGGACAGAAGATCTTCCAGAGCTTCTCGCTGCCCACCGCGAGGGCGAGATCGCGCGTCTTCGTGCGGAAGGTTTGGTAGGGCAGCAGCGCCTTGTACGCGGTGCCCATCGGCTCCGGCACCACGCCGTCCGCGAGGTACGCGCCGATCATGGTGCCGAGCAGGCCCATCTGGCCCTCCAGCATGGAGACGTCGATGGCCTGGCCCTGCCCCGTGCGCTCGCGGGCGTGAAGCGCCGTCATGATGCCGAACGCGGCGTACATCCCCGCTGTCATATCCGCAATAGATGTGCCGGCGCGGACACCGCTCCCACCCGCCTCGCCCGTCACGCTCAGCATCCCGCTCTCGGCTTGCAGGATCAGGTCGAGGGCCGCCCGGTCGGCGTAGGGCCCTGTCTGCCCGAAGCCGGAGACCGAGCAGTAGATGATCCGTGCGTTGCGCGCGCGGAAGCGCGGGTAGTCGAGGCCGAGCTTCTCGAGGGTGCCCACGCGGTAGTTCTCCAGCACCACGTCAGAGCGCTCCACCAGGCGGAAGAACAGCTCCTTGCCCTCCGGGTGCTTGAGGTCGATCTCGACGCTCTGCTTGTTGCGGTTGAGGCTCACGAAGTACGCGGGCTCGCTGCCGTAGAAGGGCGGCCCCCACGCGCGCGCGATGTCGCCGGAGCCGGGCGGCTCCACCTTTACGACATGGGCGCCGAAGTCGGCGAGCATGGTGGAGGCGAACGGCCCCGCCAGCGCGTGGGACAGATCGATCACCTTCACGTCGTCGAGCGCCATCGTCATCGTTGGGGCCTCACGGGCTTATGGACGTCCATCGTGGTGTCAGGGGCGGCGGGGCCGCAGTGGTGGGCCGATGATAGTGAGGGCGGGGCGGTGTGGCAAGCCGTCAGGTCCCGGGCGGCTTTGCGCCGGATCAGATCGCGATTTTGAGGGCGATCTCTCCGAAGAGTGTCCGGGGCACCTTCACCTTGCGTTTGCCGGTGCCACGCCCGTGACTCATCTGGACGAGACCGTATTCCTCCAGCAATCGCAGGTCATCTTGAACGTTCCTCAGATCTCGGCCAACGATCTTGGCGAGCTCATAGATTGAACCCGGGCGCTTGCTCCGAATCGCACGGAGAAGGGTAAGCCTGCTGGGGGTGAGGAGATTTCGCGCCGCCTCGATGCTGGTAAAGTACACGCCGTCGCGTCGGGTGACCCGGCGGCCAGCCTCGACATCCTTGAACGTCTTGCGGAAGCCCTCGATCGCCTCACCGGCCGACCTGATTTGGATCGTCAGTGTCTTGGCCATCTATCGTCTCCAGTGATCGTTCGCACGTGGGTCATGAAGTCGGCTAGGAGTTGATCAACGTCGGTGAAGCTGTACGCCTCCTCAACCCCCTCAACGTGCCGGTGATGCCCCTTCGGAGAGTGGTTGTCGTAGAGCACCGCCGGCTTCTCTTCGTCCCGCCGCACGAACGCCAACCGGTACCTCACGCCGCTCGGACTGCGCGGCGTCGTGGGTACTCGCCAGATCACCAGCTCCAGGATGTTGCCGTGCTCGTCAATCACCTTCTCGCGAAGAACCGCGGTCGCGCGCGGCATCCCGGCCAATATAAGGTATTGCATACCCCATATCAATCCTTGCCTCCGGGGCGGCGGAGACTAGGCGTTTCCAGTGTATTGATAACGTCTGCACCTTTCTGTATATGAGTGGTGGAGGACGAGGGTGAAGCGCCAGCCCCGCGACGTGACGATCAACCTGCGCGCCAACCAAAGACAACGCGCGCTCATCGATCAAGCGGCGGAGACGCTCGGCCAGAATCGCTCGGATTTCATGCTGGAGGCGGCCTGCCGGGCAGCGGATGCCGTGCTGTCCGATCGGCGGCTCTTCCTGCTGGATGAGAAGGCGTACAAGCGCTTTACCGCGGCGCTCGACAAGCCGCCCGCGGAGAATCCGAAGCTGCGCCGGTTGCTGGCCTCGAAGGTGCCCTGGGAGCGATGACCGGCGGCGCACACGAGATAAGTGCGCCGGAGCACCTCACACCTGACCACGACCTGGCCGCGTTCGACTCAGGGGTTCCCGCTGTTGACGACTGGCTGAAACGACGCGCTCTCGCCAATGAAAGAGCGGGGGGCTCTCGCACCTACGTGGTGTGCGCCGGTGGTCGAGTCATTGGGTACTACGCGCTGGCGACCGGCGGTGTGGCGTCGGCTGCGGCAACCGGCCGCGTCCGGCGTAACATGCCGGATCCGGTGCCGGTGATGGTGCTCGCCCGCCTTGCCGTCGACCGGGTGTATCAGGACCGGGGGCTCGGCGCCGATTTACTCCGCGATGCCATCCTGCGAATCCTGCAGGCCGCCAAGCTCGGTGGAATCCGCGCCATCCTCGTGCACGCGATCTCCGAGGAGGCGAAGCGCTTCTATGGGCGCCACGGCTTTGTCGAGTCCCCGATCGATCCGATGACGCTCATGATCACGATTGCCGATGTGAAGAGAGCTATCGGAGGCGGGTAGAGGCGTGGTGACCTCGTGATCGACTGTGACCTTCGCTGTCACGGCACCCGGGCATGCTCACGAACATGATGGACCCCTTCCTGACTCAGCTCGCCGAGCTCTGCCGAACCCAGCGTACGACGGTGAAATGGGTCTTCGTCCCCTCCTTCGCCCTCGGCCACACGCTGGGTGAGCGCCTGGTGCTCGACGGCACCGACTGGGCCAACCTGCGCTTCGTCCGCCCCTTCGACGTGGCGCTTCAGATGGCGGCGCCCTTCCTCGTCGACCGTGGGCTCGACCCCGCCGCCGACGGCATCGGCGCCGCGCTGGTCATGCGGCTGCTGATCGACCTGCCTGCGGAGACGCCCCGGTACTTCCGTCGTCTCGCCGAGCAGCCGCGGATGGCTGAAGCGTTGTGGGCGGCGATTCGCGAATTGCGCATGGCCGGGCTGACGGCCGAAGACGTCACGGGCGCCGCCTTTGCCGATGCCGACAAGGCCGCCGAGCTGAAGGCGCTCGTCGCCGCCTATGAAGCCCATCTGGCCACACACGCACTCGCCGACGCCGCCGACGTGTACCGTGAAGCGCTCGCCCATCTCGACGTCGGCCCCGTCCTCGCTGCCGACCTCCGCCTCGAGCTGCCCGCCGCGAGGTGGACGCCGCTGGAGCAGCGGCTTCTCGACGCGCTGCCCGGCGAGCGGGTGACGCCGCGCACCGTTCGCGTGCCTGGGACCCAACCGCTTCGGCTGCTCACGCTGCACGATCCCTCACCGATGACCGACGCCGGTCTGCTCGCATTCGTCTTGCGGCCCGACGAGGCGCCGGCGCCGCGCGGCGACGGCTCACTGACGATGTTTCGTGCGGGCGGCAAGGAAGCGGAAGTGGACGAGGTATTTCGCCGCATCATCACCGCGGGTTTTCGCCTCGATCACGTCGAGGTCGCCTTCGCGTCGGCCGACTACGCGGCGCTGTTCTGGGAGAAGGCCCAGCGCCACGAGGTGCCGATCACCATCGGTGGCGGGGTTCCGATCACGTATACCCGGCCCGCCCGCGCACTGCTCGCATTCTGCAGCTGGGTCGAAGCGGGCTTTCCGGCGGCCGGGCTCCGGCGCTTCCTTCAGTCCGGGGACCTCGTCGTTGATGTCGACGGCGGGCCGACGGCCGGGCAGGCCGCGCGGCTGCTCGCGCGCTCGAGTGCGGCCTGGGGCCGGCAGACATACGGTGCTGCCCTCACGGGGCTCGTCGCGAAGTACCGCCAGACTGCCGCCGACCCCGAGTCCGATGACGCCGCGCGCGCCTACGCCGCCGCGCGGGCGCAGCACGCCGAACGGCTCGCTCAGTGGATCGCGACGCTCCTCGCGCTGGTCCCCGACACCGGGCGCGTGACGGCGTCCGCCCTCGCGTCGGTGTGCCGGCGATTCGTCGAGGATTACGCGGCGAAAGGCAGCGAGCTGGACGGTGAGGCAGCGGTGGCGATTGTCGAGGCGATCGACGAGCTTCGGGCGCTCGGCGATCTCGAGTGGCCATGGCGCGACGGCTTGGGGTTCGTCCGACACCGGCTCGACGCCCTCACCGTCGGTGGCGACCGCGGTCGTCCCGGACATCTGTACGTGACGCCGTTGCGGCAGGCGGGCTACAGCGGCCGGCCGTGCACCTTCGTCGTGGGCCTCGAGGAAGGGCGCGTGTTTCCAGCGCTGCTCGAGGACGCGGTGCTGCTCGATGCCGAGCGCGTGGCGCTGAGCCCGGCGCTGCCCACCTCGCGCGACCGGGCGACCGAGGCCCTGCACGAGATCGTCTCGCGGCTGGGCTCGCTCGGTGGCCGCGTGTGCCTCAGCTTTTCGTGTCGCGATCTCCGCCAGCATCGCGAGACGTTCCCGTCGTGGCTGCTGTTGCAGGCGCTGCGCCTGCGCGAGCCCCACCGCGATTGGACCTATCGCGATCTTGGCCGCGAGCTGGGTGAGCCCGTCTCCGCCGTCCCCGCAAGCGCCGATGAGGCGCTGAGCGAGGGGGGCTGGTGGCTCAATCAGCTCAACGGCGTGGGCTCCGCGGGTCTCGGCGGCGTCCGCGCGGCGTTCCCGTCACTCGCGCAGGGGGAAGTTGCCGAGGCGGCGCGCCAGTCGGACGCGTTCACCATCTACGACGGCTTCGTGCCCGAGGCCGGCCCGCTACTCGATCCGCGCACCTCGGGTCGACCGACGTCGGCGACGAGACTGGAAGACATCGCCAAGTGCCCGTTCCGCGACTTCCTGCAGCGTGGCCTGGGCCTGGAGCCCATCGACGCCGCCGAGCCGGAGCGTGACCGATGGCTCGATCCCTCCACGCGCGGCGTGATGCTGCACGGTCTCTACGCCGACATCTTGCGCGAGGTGCGCGCGAAGAAGGAGCGTCTCGATCCGGCCCGGCACGGCGCACGGCTGGCGGCGTTGGGAGAGGCGCGTCTGGAGGCACATCGCCGATTGGTGCCGCCGCCGTCCGATCACGTCTTCGAGCGTGAGCGGCAGGAGACCCTCGACGACCTGGCGCTGTTCCTTCGGCTCGAGGCCGAGGGTACTGGTAGAGAGGCGGTCGGATTCGAAGTCTCATTCGGCGCGGGGGCGGCGGAAGGCGAGGCTCTCGCACAGGCAGAGCCGGTCACGATCGACCTGGGCGGTGGCCTGCGCTTCCAGCTTCGGGGCCGCATCGACCGTATCGATCGGCTGTCCGACGGGACCTACGAGGTCGTGGACTACAAGACCGGCAGCTACTGGGCGGCGAACTTCACGGGCACGTTTCGCGGTGGGCGGCTGCTCCAGCACGCCCTGTATGCGCTCGCGGCCACGCAGCTGCTGCGCCGCACGGACCCGGACGCGCGGGTGAGCAGCGCCTGCTATTACTTCCCGACCGCTCGCGGCCGAGCGGAGCGGACGACGTGCCTGCCGGTGAGCGAGGCGCAGATCGCCGAGGTTCTGCGCGACCTGTTCGACACGCTGAGGGCCGGCACCTTCGTGCACACGGACGACGAGGACGACTGCAGCTGGTGCGACTTTGGTCGCGCGTGCGGGAGCAAGCCGTTCGAGCGTGCCGGCAGCAAGGTGGAGAACGAGGCGAACACGGTCCTCGCGCCGTACTCGAGACTGGCCGACCATGAGTAAGGCGATTCTTCGGCCGCCGGACCAGTCGGCGCGGGACGTGATCGAGCAGCAACTCGACCGCAATGTGCTCGTCGAGGCGGGAGCGGGCTCTGGCAAAACGGAAAGCCTCGCGCGGCGCATGGCGGCCGGCATTGCCGAGGGTGTGTACGAGATCGAAGGGATGGCGGCCGTCACCTTCACACGCAAGGCGGCGGCCGAGCTGCGCGGGCGTTTCCAGCTCGAGCTGGAGCGCTGCCTTGCCGCCGAGACTGACGGCGTTCGCAAGGAGCGTATCGCGACGGCGCTGAGGCATCTGGAACGCCTGTTCGCCGGTACCATCCACGCCTTCTGCGCCCACCTTCTGCGCGAGCGGCCGGTCGAAGCCGGTGTGGCGCCCGGCTTCACGGAGCAGGACGAGGTCGAGGACGTCGAGTTCCGCCGGCGCGCCTGGCGTGACTACCTCGACCGTGAGCGCGGCCGCGGATCGGTCACGCTCGCCGAGCTGGAGAGCTGTGGCATCAAGGCGAATGACCTCGACGGTGCGTTCGAGCGCGTGTGCACGTTCTCGGACGTGGTGTTTCCCCCGGGGGACGGGAAAATGCCCGACATCGCCGCCCCGCGCAAGGCCCTCGAGAAATTCTGGCGCACGCTTCAGGCCGAGCTGCCGGCATACGAGTCGAGAACGACCTGCGCCGTTCAGAAGACCGCCCAGGAGTTCCGCGGCCGCCTTCGCGTGCTGAACCCCGCGCGGCCGGCTGCGCTCGCTGCATTGCTCGAGTACTGGCTTGCGAGGAAGACGGTCACGCAGAAGTGGTGGCCGGGCGGTCCCAGGGTTACGAAAGCCACGCGCGACCGGGTGGAAGGGCTCCTCGAGAAGTTTCGCACGACGGCCGTCGAGCCGTTCGTAGCCGCATGGCGGCAGCACTGCTATCGCCTGGCCGCGACGCTCCTCGCCGGCGGCCGCGAGTTCGCCCAAGAGGCGCGTCGTCGGGCGGTCGCGCTGAACTACGGCGATCTCTTGCAGCTTGCGGCCAGCCTGCTCCGCGACAACCTCGCTGTGCGTGCCGATCTGCAGCGCAAGTACCGCTGGCTGTTCGTCGACGAGTTCCAGGACACCAATCCGCTGCAGGCCGAAGTCGTCGCCCTTCTCGCCGCGCAGCCGGGTGATGAGCGCGACTGGCGGCGCGTCATGCTGCGGCCGGGGGCGCTCTTCGTCGTCGGCGACCCCAAGCAGTCGATCTACCGGTTCACGGGCGCCGATATCGAAACGTACGGGCGCGTGCGCAAGGTCATCGAGCGCGGCGGCGGACAGGTCGTCGAGCTGACGGCGTCGTTCCGGGCCGTGCCGCAGCTGTGCGTTTGGGCCAACGCGGTTTTTGGCCGTGAGTCGTTCTTTCCGGCTACGCCCGAGCCAGAGCAGCCGGTCTTCCACCCATTGCAACCCGTTCGTGCCGCCGGCCGGGGGACAGCGCTGAGAACGCTCACGATTCCCGCCACCGTGCCTCGTCCCGCCGTGGTGGCCTTCGAGGCGGACGCGATCGCGCGGTACATCCGCGACGAGGTCGATCATAAGCGCCGTCAGTGGGGCGACTTTCTCGTGCTGACCCGGTTGAGGAAGCAGCTGCCTATCTACGCGGCGGTGCTCGACGCGCTGCAGATTCCCAGCGTCGTCAGCGGCACCGCCACCTTCGCCGCCTCGCGTTCCGTGGCCGCGATCGCCGATGTGTTGCGCGCGCTGGCGGACCCCGACGACGGCGTGACGCTGGTGGGCGTGCTTCGAGGACCGCTCTTCGGCGTCAGCGACGATCTGCTCTTCCGTCACCGGCGGGCGGGCTTGCCGTTCATGCTGACGGTTCCGCTGCCTGACGACGCGTCGGGGCCTGTCGCTGAAGCGCTGCGATCGTTGCGCACGATGTATCGCTGGACGCGGACGATCCCCGTGCCCGCGGCGGTCGACCGCATCATCGAGACCACGGGCCTGCTGGCCCACGCGACGGCCATGACACCCGGCGGTGCGGAGGCCGGCGACCTTCTGCATGCGATGGACCGGGTTCGACGCATCACGGAGGATGGCGGAACGCTGGCGGATACGGCGGCGGCGCTCGAGCAGGATCTCGAAGGCAGCGAGGTGGAGTCGGTGCCGCTGGAGCCCGGTCGCGAAGACGTGGTGCGCGTGATGAACCTGCACAAGGTCAAGGGTCTCGAGGCGGCCGTCGTTTTCCTGGTCGATCCCGCCGGGGGCCGGGCGCCCAGCGCGGACATCCGCGTGACGCGCGACGGGCCGCAAGCGCTCGGCTACTTCCAAATGACGCGCCGTAAGGGCCGGGGCGTCGAGGTTCTGGCCGAGCCCCAAGGGTGGCCTGAGCACGCGGCGGCCGAGCTGCGCTTCATCGAGGCTGAGGCGAAGCGATTGCTGTACGTCGCTGCCACTCGCGCCAAGGATCTACTTGTCGTCAGCCAGTACGCGAGCTCCGAAAAGGGCCCCTGGCAGCCATTCGCGGCGCATCTTGCCGACGTGCCGCAGCTCCGGGTCCCGGCGACGGTATCACTCGAGTTACGTCGTGTCGCGGACGTCAGCGCCGCCGCCCGGGACGGCGCCGGCGCCCGACGCCAGGCGGCACTCGGGTCGGCGCGTCAGCCGTCGTGGAACGTCGAATCCGTCACCGGCACCGCGCATCATGCCGGGCCGGTGGGCCACCCGCTCGCACCCGGCCGGACGCGAGAGCCTGACACCGGACTGGCGTGGGGCACGCTGGTGCACGCCCTGCTGGAGAACGCGATGCGCGGTCCACGTCGGGACCGCGCCCACCTCGAACGGCTGGCGAATTGGCTCACGGTGGACAAGCCGGCGCTACGACGGGTGGTGCCGGAGGCGCTCGAAACCGTGGAGCGTGTGATGGCCTCCGAGCTATGGCAACGCGCGCAGGCCTGCGACGAGTGCCTGGCAGAGGTACCCTTTGCGATCAAGATTGAAGGCGAAGGACCGCCGCGCGTGCTCTACGGCGTGATCGATTTGGCGTTTCGCGCGCCGGAGGGCTGGCACATCATCGACTACAAGACGGATCAGGCGGATCTCGCCGCGCTGACCCAACGCTACGCCGAGCAGGTGAGAGCGTATGTGGGGCCGTGGTCTCGGCTGATGGACGAGCGGATCGCGTATGCGGGGCTGTTTGCGGTGAGGGCCGATTCGCTGTCGGAAGACCTCAAACTCTAGATCGACCGCCGTCGAGCAAAATGACCGGCAGAGCTCAGTGAACGGGATAGGGCGATCATTCTTCCAAGCATTGGGGGACGTTGATGTTCCACGCCTTGCTGCATAACAAGCTCGGCGAAGCCACGCCAGTTCCAGACCGGCTGGAGGACGCCCTGACGTCCTCGGTGTTCGGAACTCTTTTCTTGGTCAACGACATGGGCATCCTTCGTGAATGGTTGCAGCAAGCCGCTGCCCCGCGCCACTCCAAGCTCCACGTTCCCGCTGGTAAGCTCGGCTATTGGTTCTGGCCAAAACTGAGCGGCGTAGAGCCGGATCTCATCCTTCGTATAGGCGCCCGCGTCTTCATCGTTGAGGCAAAGCTAGCAGCTCCACTGCACGGCGTAAAACCGCTGCGAAATGGCGTACACCACGAGAGCGACATCCGGACTAATCAGCTGTACCGACAATGGTCGCGATTGGCCGACGTCCAACGTGGGAACGTACCCGCGCCGGTGGAGCTATGCCGTGCCGCATCGGAATGTCGGGCGACGTTCATTGTCCTCATTGACCAAAATCGAATCGCTAGCATTTCGAGGCAAGTACGGAAATGCCTGAAGAACCTTCCCCCGGGGACCGACCTTCGTGTGTTGACGTGGCAGGGGCTCCATCGGCTGTTATTGCAGCGTGCGCGGGATCGATCTGCGAGCCATTGGGTCGTTGAGCTCGAAAGTTACCTGCGTCGTCTCAAGCTCGATGGCTTTGCCGGGATGCCGTCGCGTGTACTGACGGCCGATAAGCTAAACGATGTCCGGCGATGGTCGCCTGTGCAAGCCTCGAG
>JBKKCN010000254.1:0-10717 GCA_046712525.1 Candidatus Rokuibacteriota bacterium | reverse complement strand
ATCCTGGCGTGGGCGCAGGCGCGAGGCGTGATGGGCGCGGTGGTGCGCGCGGTGTCTGACACCTCCGAACGCGGCGTCCCCGCCGACCTCGCCGCCGTCGTCGCCGAAGACGGCCGCGTGCGCACGCAGCGCGCAGTGAGCGCCGTCCTCGCCCGCCCGCGCGCTGCCGCCGACGCCATGGCCCTGCGCACCACCACCAACGCCGCCCTCAAAGTCATCGCCCAGGC
Organism: Candidatus Rokuibacteriota bacterium; assembly: GCA_046712525.1. GTDB lineage: Bacteria > Methylomirabilota > Methylomirabilia > Rokubacteriales > CSP1-6 > JBBDXO01. Next base: position 10,490 of record JBKKCN010000254.1, on the reverse strand, counting down.
CCTCGGCCGCATCGTGCGAGTGCAATGAGCACGCGCATGATCGAGGAGCGCCACGGCTTTGCCGGGGCGCGACGAGCGTCGGGGGCTTGGGGGTCCGTCGAGGCCCCCATCTCAATCGATCGCTTGGGGGGCCCTTCGAGGCCCCCCATCCAATGAAAGCGGACGCACTGGTGACTGGGGGCACCGGGTTCGTCGGCGCCAATGTGGTGCGCGAGTTGCTTGCGGCGGGCGCTACCGTGCGGGTGCTCGCGCGCGCTTCCAGCGACCGGCGCGCGCTCGACGGCGTGCGCGCTGACATCGTGACGGGCGACCTCCTCGACCCACCCTCGCTCGCGCGCGCGGTGAGCGGCGTGCAGACCGTGTACCACGTGGCGGCGGACTACCGGCTGTGGGCGCCCGACCCTGCCGTGCTCTATCGCGCCAACGTCGACGGCACGCGCGCAATTCTCGAGGCCGCCGCGCAGGCCGGCATCGGCCGCATCGTCTACACCTCCACCGTGGGCGCCCTCGGCATCCCGAAGGACGGCTCGCCGGGCACCGAGGACACGCCTGTCTCCCTCGCCGACATGGTGGGCCCGTACAAAGCCTCCAAGTTCCTCGCGGAGCGCGTGGCGCTGGACTTCGCGGAGCGCGGGCTCGGCGTGGTGATCGTGAATCCCTCCGCGCCCATCGGACCCTGGGACGTCAAGCCGACGCCGACGGGACAGATGGTGGTGGACTGCATGAAGGGCAAGATGATCGCCACCCTCGACACGGGGCTGAACCTCGTGCACGTGCGCGACGTCGCGCGCGGCCACCTGCTCGCCGCCGAGCGCGGCAAGCCGGGCGAGAAATACATCCTGGGCGCCGAGAACCTGTCGCTGGCGGCCATCGGCGGTCTGCTCGCCGGCATCACGGGGCGGCGGCCGCCGCGCTTCCAGGTACCGTACGCGGTGGCGTGGTGTGGCGCCCTCTGCATGGAAGGCATGGCGCGGCTCACGGGCACACCACCCTCGGTGCCCCTCACCGCGGTGCGGATGGCCAAGAAGCGGATGTATTTCAGTCCCGCCAAGGCGGTGCGCGAGCTGGGGCTGCCGCAGACGGACGTGCGCGTGGCGCTGCGGGAGTCGGTGGAGTGGTTCGCGGCGCACGGCTACGCGCGAGGGGCGGCGGCGTCGTGAGCCTGTCCACGCTGAGCGCCCGCGTCACGCGCAAGAGCCGCTCGAATTTCTACTACGCGTTCCTCACGCTGCCGCGCCCGCAGCGCGAGGCCCTGTACGCGGTGTACGCGTTCTGCCGCACGGTGGACGACATCGCCGACCTCGGCGGTGACGCCCAGGCGCAGCGGCGCGATCTCGCCCTCTGGCGGCAGGAGGTGGCGCGGTGCTACGAGCCGGGGGTCGTCCCCACGCTGCCCATCGCGCGCCAGCTCGCGGAGGCGGTGCGCGTGTACGGGCTGCCGCGCGTGGCGCTGGAAGCGATCATCGAAGGCTGCGAGATGGACCTGCGGCGGACCACGTACGAAAGCGCGGAGGACCTCTATCCCTACTGCTACCGCGTCGCCTCCGCCGTCGGCCTCTGCTGCATCGAGATCTTCGGCTACACGGATCCGCGGGCCCGCGAGTACGCCGTCCACCTCGGCATGGCGCTGCAGCTCACGAACATCCTCCGTGACGTGGGCGCCGACGCGCAGGCGGGGCGCGTCTACCTGCCGCAGGAAGACCTGCGCACGTTCGGCGTCACCGTGGAGGACCTGGTGGCGGGGCGGCATACCGAGGCGTTCACGCGCTTGATGGCGCACGAAGCCGATCGCGCGCGCGACTTCTACCGCCGCGCCCGCGAGGCGTTTCCCACCGTCGACGCGCGCGCGCTGGTGCCGGCGCAGATCATGGGACGCATCTACTACGCGCTGCTGCGCGAGATCGAGGCATGCGGTTTTCGCGTCTTCGGCGAGCGCGTGCGCGTCCCCACCGCGCGGAAGGTCGCCATCGCGCTCCGCTGCTGGGCGGGCGTGCGTCTGCGGGTGGCGCGATGAGGGCGGCCGTCTTCCAGGGCGCCGGGCGTGTGAGCGCGGGGGAATGGCCACGGCCCTCCATCGGTCCCGGGGAGCTGTTGCTGCGCCTGCGCGGCTGCGGCCTCTGCGGCTCCGACATCGCGAAGATCGTCGGCGACGCCACGCCTGCTCCCGCCGTCTTCGGTCACGAGGTGGTGGGCGATGTCGCGGAGGTGGGACGCGAGACCGACGGCTTCCGGGAGGGCGACCGCGTGGTGGCGGCCCATCACGTGCCCTGCGGCGCCTGTCATTACTGTGCGCGGGGCAGCGAGTCGATGTGCCGCGTCTTCAAGGAGAGCAACCTCGATCCCGGCGGCTTCGCGGAGTTCGTGCGTGTGCCCGCGCCCAACGTGCGCCACGCCACCTTTCGCGTGCCCGACCATCTCACGGACGAAGAGGCCACCTTCGTGGAGCCTCTCGCCTGCTGCCTGCGCGCGGTCGAGCGCGCAGGCGTGCGTGTGGGCGACGTCGCCGTCGTGATCGGCCTCGGCTCCATCGGCTGCCTCTTCGTGCAGCTGCTCCGCAGGGCGGGCGCGGAGGTGGTCGGCTCCGACCCGGTGCCGGCGCGCGCCCACCTCGCGGCGGGCCTGGGGGCGCAGGGCCCAGGCGCGCCCGAGGAGGCGGCGACCGCCGTGCGCGAGCTCTCCGCCGGGCGCGGCGCCGATCACGTGATCGTGACCGGCGGTGGGGCGGCGGTGCTGCCGCACGCGGCCGCCCTCGTGCGCGACGGCGGCGCCATCCATTACTTCGCGGGCGGCGAGGGAGAGGCGCTGCCGCTGCCACTCGCCACGCTCTATCATCGCGAGCTGACGATCACTACCACGTACTCGTCATCGCCCGCCACGCTGGCGCGCGCGTTCTGGCTGCTGGCAGCGGGCAAGGTGGACGTGGAGGGCTTCATGACCCATCGCGTCCCCCTCGAGCGCCTGGGGGACGGCGTCGCTCTCATGCAGCGGCGCGAAGCGCTGAAGGTGTACGTGACGCCATGAGCGCCACCATGCGCGCGGTCGTCTTCCACGGTCCCGGAGATCTGAGAGAGGAAGAGGTCCCCGTCCCTGCACCTGCTCGCGGCGAGATCGTGCTGAAGGTGGAGGCGGCGCTGACGTGCGGCACCGACGTCAAGACGCTGCGGCGCGGCCATCCGGTGATGATTCCCCGGCTGCCCACCGTCTTCGGCCACGAGTTTGCGGGCACGGTGGCCGCCACCGGTGCCGGTGTCACCGGCGTGCGCGAAGGCGATCGCGCGGTGGCCGCGAACTCGGCGCCGTGCGGTGAGTGCCCGCTGTGCGTGGGGGGACGGCCGAACCTGTGTGAGGACCTTCTCTTCGTCAACGGCGCCTACGGCGAATACATCGCGCTGCCGCCACGGCTGGTGGCGCGCAACCTCGTGCGTCTGGGCAGCGCCGTGCGCGCGTCGCGCGCCGCCTTCGCGGAGCCGCTCGCGTGCGCGCTGCTCGGCATCGAGCGCGCGCGCGTGGAGTCAGGGCAGACGGTGGTGGTGCTCGGTCACGGTCCGCTCGGCTGCCTGCTCGGCATGGTGGCCGCCGCCCGCAAGGCGCGCGTCCTCATCGTGGGCAAGGCGGGCTGGCGCTTCGACCGCGTGCGCAAGCTCGGGATCGCCGAGTGTGTGGACGCCACCGCCGGCGACGGCGCCGTCGCCCCTCTCCGCGCGCTCACGGGCGGACGCGGCGTCGACGTCGCCATCGACGCCACGGGGCGGCCCGAGGTGTGGGAGCAGGCGCTGGCGACGGTGGGGCGCGGAGGCAGCGTGGTATTCTTTGGGGGTTGTGCGCCCGGAACATCGATCACGGTCGAGACGCGCCGGACGCACTATGAAGAGCTGTCGCTGCTGGGCGCCTTTCACCACACGCCGGAGGTGTTCCGTCGCGCGGTGGACCTGCTCGAAGCGGGAACGATCGATCCCGACGGCCTCATCACCAGTCGCATGGGGCTCGACGGCGTGCGGCAAGCGCTGGACATGATGGCGAGAGGAGAGGCGTTGAAGGTCTTGATCGAGCCATGAGGGGATGCCTCGGGGTCCTCATGGCCCTCGCGGTCCTGCTGCTCGTCGGCTCGTCCGCGTCCGCGTTCGACGGAAAAACGACGTTCGCCAAAGGCGCCATGGTGGTGTCGATCGAGGGAGGTGGCGGCAGAAGCCCTGCCCTCGAGAAGCACCGATCGACCACGGAGATGGAGTTGTGGAACGCGGGCGCGCGCGTGTCGCTCCTGCCCTTCGGCGCCGACGGCTCCGGTGCCTTCCTCGGCGCGCTCGAAGTGGGTCTGGGGCCCTTCTTCCAACGATACGGCTCCGGCCAGGACGCGTTCTATGCCGGTGTCGCCGCCCTGGCGCGGTATCACTTCCTCTCGCTGGGACGCTTCGTGCCCTACGTGGAGGTCGCCGGTGCCGCGGGCGGCACTGATCTCAGGATTCTGGAAGCCGACTCCGACTTCGCTTTTCTGCTCTTCGGCGGCATGGGCGCCTCCGTCTTCGTCACGGACGACACGGCGCTCTACGCGGGCTATCGCCTGCAACACGTGTCCAACGGGGGCACCGGCGCTCACAATCGCGGCTTCGAATCGCACACCGGTGTGATCGGGCTGTCCATGTACTTCAGATAAAGGATCCCAATGACTGCTCCCGTCTCCGAGATCGTTCTGGCAGGGCCGCGCGGCTTCTGCGCGGGCGTCGAGCGCGCCATCGACATCGTGGAGCTCGCTCTCTCCGTGTGCCGGCCGCCCGTGTACGTGCGGCGCGAGATCGTGCACAACCGCCACGTGGTGGAGACCCTGCGCACGAAGGGGGCCATCTTCGTGGACGAGCTCACGGAGGTGCCCGACGACGCCACCGTGATCTTCAGCGCGCACGGTATCTCACCCGCGGTGCGGACGGAGGCCGCGCGCCGGGGGCTCCGCGTCATCGACGCCACCTGTCCGCTGGTGACGAAGGTGCACCTGGAGGCGATCCGCTATGCGCGCGAGAACTACTCCATCGTGCTCATCGGCCACGAGGACCACGACGAGGTGATCGGCACTCTGGGTGAAGCGCCGGAGCGCATCTTCGTGATCGACAGCGTGCGCGAGGTGGACACCTTCGAGGTGCCCGATCCGGAGAAGATCGCGTACCTGACGCAGACCACGCTGTCGGTGGACGACACGCGGGAAGTCATCGAGGCCCTCCGCCGCCGCTTCCCCAAGATCGTGGGCCCCTCGCGCAACGACATCTGCTACGCGACGCAGAATCGCCAGGCGGCCGTGAAGAACATCGCGCAGGACGTGGACGTCGTGCTCGTGATCGGCGCCGCCAACAGCTCCAACGCCATCCGCCTCGTGGAGGTGACGAAGTCGGTGGGCACCGCCGCCTACCTCATCAACGACGTGCGCGACATCCGGCCCGAGTGGCTGGAGGGCGCCAAGCGCATCGGGATCACCGCGGGCGCCTCCACGCCGGAGGTGCTCGTCACGCAGACGGTGGAGGCGCTCGCCGGGCGCGGCGTGAACGTGCGCGAAGTGCACGTGGTGGAGGAAGACGTGCGCTTCGCGCTGCCCCAGGAGCTCGAGCACATGGCGCAGGAGCGCGGCATGACGCTGCCCTCGCGCACCGTCATGCGCCAGAGTATTTGAGAATTGACATACATGGGGGCCTTGACCGGGCCCCCAAGCCCCCGGACGCTCGGCAGCGCGATCGATTTACATAGGGGCCTCGAAGGGCCCCCAAGCCCCCGCGACGCTCAGCAGCGCCCCGGCGAAGCCGTGGCGCTCCTCGATGGAGGTAACATGCGACGTCAGGTGATGCTGGTCGTGCTGGTGGCCGTGCTGCTCGTGCCTGTGTCCGCGCGCACGGACGGGGTGGGGGAGAAGCTGATTCTCGACAACGAGCGGGTGGCCGTGTACGAGTATGTGTTCCCGGCGGGGTTTCGCGGGGACGAGCATGCGGCGGTGGCGGAGGAATTCGCGTACGTTATCGATGGGCAGTTCACGGTGGTCACGAAGGGGCGGGGCAAGACGGTGCTGCGGGCGGGCGAGATCGAGTACGCCTCCAAGGGTACCGTGCACATGTCGCTGAATGAATCCAGGAAGCCGGCACGCGTGCTCGTCGTGCTGCTGAAGGAGCGGTAAAGCCATGCGTCTGGTCACGTATCGCAAAGGATCGTCAAAGGCGAAGGTGGGAGCGCTCGTGGAGGACGCGGTCCTCGATCTCGGCGCGCTCTCCGTCGATCTGGCCACCGAGCGCGGCGCCGTGCGGCGCGGGCGCGGCGGCTTCCCGAAGACGATGCTGGCGCTCATCCAGGGCGGCCCGGAGGCCTTGGCGGCGGCCCGTGAGGCGCTCGAGCACGGCATGGCTCTGCTCAAGCGCGACGGCGCGAGCGGGCTCCTCGAGCGCAGGCTGGGCGTGCCCGCTGACAAGGCGCGTCTGGAGGCGCCCATTCCCCGTCCGGCGCGCAATGTGTTCTGTCTGGGCCGCAACTACAAGGAGCACGCGGCGGAGCGGGGGGCGGAGGCGCCGCCGCATCCCGTGTACTTCACCAAGGCGCCCGAGTGCGTGGTGGGGCCGGGCGCGAAGGTGACGCATCATGCGGTGACGAAGGAGCTCGACTACGAGGTGGAGCTGACGGCGGTCATCGGCACCGCGGGCCGGGACATCGCCCGCGCCGATGCGCTGAAGCACGTCTTCGGCTACACGATCATCAACGACGTCACCGCGCGCGATCTGCAGAAGCGCCACGGCCAGTGGTTCAAGGGCAAGTCGCTGGACACCTTCTGCCCCATGGGGCCGGTGCTCGTCACCGCCGACGAGATTCCCGATCCGCAGGCCCTCAGCGTCGCCATGCGCATCAACGGCGAGACGCGGCAGTCCAGCCACACGTCGAAGATGATCTTCCCGGTGGACGAGTGCATCGAGGTGCTCTCGCAGGGCTTCACGATCCAGCCCGGCGACGTGATCGCCACCGGCACGCCGGAGGGGGTGGGCGCCGCCCTCGGCAAGTTCCTCAAGAAGGGCGACAAGATGGAAGCCGAGGTGGAGAAGATCGGCATCCTCGCCAACCGGATCGTGGCGCCCGCTTAACCGATCAGGTCTTCGACGGCGACGCGGATGTCGGGCAGCGCGGTGGGAGCGAGCGTCTCCCCTCGCGTCAGCGTTTGCACGGAACGGTAGCGGCCATCCGTCGGATCGCGATGTACGTCAACGCGGCCGGTAACCAGATCGCAGAGCCACGTCTCCCGGATGCCGACGCGGGCGTAGAGGGGGATCTTCACCCGGCGGTCCAGACGTAGGCTCGTGTCGGCGACCTCGATCAGCAGCAGCACGTCATCCGCGAGCGGGTGGGCGCCGGCATAGAAGTCCGCGCGTGGCTTGAGGAGCATGATGTCCGGCTGAAGCTCGGAATCCTCCTTCGGAAACTGCACCGGGTTCTGCACGCTCACGATGACCCGCTCGCCGAGGCGCGACGTCCAGAGCATGGTCAGCCGCGCCACGGTGCCCGCGTGGCGGGAGCCGGTCGGCTCGCGCGCGATGATGTGGCCGTAGAGCAGCTCGATGCGCGGATCGTCGGGGAGAATGCCGGTCTCGCCCATGCGGTCGTACTGCTCGACGGTGAAGCGCACTCGCCGCGCCCTCATCGTCATTCGCCACCCCCGTCCGTCATTCCACGCCCTCGGCCCGCACCTGTCAACGTCCGCGGGTGGAGACGCCCGGGCGGCGATATACTCCGCGGCATGACCTTCGTGAGCCACGTCGAGTGCACGATCTGCGGACACCGTCACGATCCCAAGCAGCTCCTGCGCGTGTGCGAGCAGTGCGGACAGATGCTGGCCGTCCGCTACGACCTCGAGCGCGTGAAGGCGAGCGTGACGAAGGACGCGCTGCGCTCGCGCCCGCCCTCGATGTACCGCTTCCGCGAGCTCACGCCGCTCGACGACGGCGAGGAGCCTGTCACCCTCGGCGAGGGCTCGACGCCGCTGCTCGCGCTGCCGCGGCTGGCCGCGCACCTCGGGCTTCGCCACCTCTGGGGCAAGGACGAGGGCCAGAACCCGACGGGCTCGTTCAAGGCGCGCGGCCTTGGCATGGCCATCACGCGGGCGCGCACGCTCGGCGCGCGCGGTTTCATCCTTCCCTCGGCGGGCAACGCGGGCGGCGCGGCCGCGGTGTACGCCGCGCGGTGTGGATTGCCGTGCGCGGTGATCGTGCCGCGCGGGACGCCGCCGGCGGCGATCGCCGAGGCCTCCATCGCGGGCGCGCACGTCTTCACCATCGAAGGGTCCATCGCCACCGCGGGCAAGATCGTCGCCAAGGTCGCGCCGCACATCGGCTGGTTCGATCTCTCCACCTTGAAGGAGCCCTATCGCCTGGAAGGCAAGAAGACGATGGGCCTCGAGCTCGCCGAGCAGCTCCAGTGGTCCATGCCCGACGTGCTCCTCTATCCGACGGGCGGCGGCACCGGCCTCGTCGGCATCCCCAAAGGGTACGAGGAGCTGCGCGCCATGGGCTGGATCTCCGGCCCGCTGCCACGCATCGTGAGCGTGCAAGCCGAAGGGTGCGCGCCCATGGTGAAGGCGTGGCGCGAGGGCGCCGAGAACACGACGGCGTGGGAGAACCCGACCACGCACGCGGCGGGGCTGCGCGTGCCCTCGCCCTTCGCGGGCCGCCAGATGCTGAAGATCCTGCGCGACACCCGCGGTGACGCCCTCGCGGTGAGCGAAGCGCAGATCGCGGAGGCGCAGCGTCTCTTCGCGCGCGTGGAAGGCGTATGGACGGCGCCGGAGTCGGCCGCGCTCGTGGCCGCGCTCGTCGGCATGAAGGAGCGCGGCGAGGTGACCGCCGACGCGCGCATCATGCTCGTGCTCACCGGCGCCGGCATCAAGAACGATCCCCCCGCGCTGCCCGCGCCCACGGATCTTGACGGTGCGGAGGATGAGATCGTGGCGGCGGTGCGGCGGGCGCTGGGGCCGGGTCGAGCGTAGGGTTACCCGGTCAACTGTAGAAGCACGGTGGGTGGGCATCACTATTATAGAACGGGGGGGCTGGACGGCCCCCCGTTGGCCCCCCGGGCGCCCGGTCGACCGGCGTGAGTCTCGGCCGTCCGCGGACGGGGGGAAATGGGGGGCCCTTCGAGGCCCCCCATTCTCCAATAATGCTGCCCACCCCCCATGCTTTTAGCCCCCCGGGTCGCCACCACCCAGCCGTGATAGGATCACCTCCCACTCCGCTTTGCTGCAGGAGGCCGGTCATGACGATCGAGATCAGTAAGATCCGGAACGTCGGTGTCGTCGGTCATGGGGGCGTCGGCAAGACGTCCCTCGTCGAATCCATGCTGTTCTCCGCGGGCGCCGTCACGCGCCTGGGGAAGGTGGACGACGGCACCACCACCACGGACTTCGACCCCGACGAGATCAAGCGCAAGATCTCACTCACCACCGCGGTCGCGTACTGCGACTGGAAGGGCCACCACATCACCTTCGTGGACACGCCGGGGTACGGCGACTTCATCGCCGATGCGCGTGCGGGCCTGCGCGTGGTGGAGGCGGCCCTCGTCGTCGTGGACGCGGTGGCCGGCGTGCAGGTGCAGACGGAGAAGGTGTGGAAGTTCGCCACCGAGTACGACCTGCCGCGCGCCATCGTCGTCAACCGCCTCGATCGCGAGCGCGCGGACTTCTACCGCACGCTGGACTCGCTGCAGCACCGCCTCAAGGGCCGCATCGTGCCGCTGATGATCCCGGTGGGCGAGGAGGCCGGCTTCACGGGCTACATCGATCTCGGAAAGATGAAGGCGTTCGTGTACGCGGAGGGGGGCAAGTCCACCGAGACCGACATCCCGGATGACCACCTGGAGCGTGCCAGGGAGTTCCGCGAGAAGCTGGTGGAGGCGGCGGCGGAGACAGACGACGAGCTGCTCGCCAAGTACCTGGAGGAGGGCTCGCTCGACGAGGACACGATGCTCAAGGCGATGCGGCGCGGCATCAGCGAGGGCAAGATCATCCCGGTCCTGTGCGCGGCGGCGACGAAGAGCATCGGCAGCCATCCGTTGCTGGAGATGATCGTCAAGGAGTTCCCGTCGCCCGCCGACCGTGCGGACGTGACCGCCACCGATCTCAAGGCCCGGCAGGCGACGACGCTCGCGGCCGATCCCAAGGCGCACGTCACCGCCCTCATCTTCAAGACGCTTTCGGATCCGCACATCGGCAGGCTCTCCCTCTTCCGCGTCTACAGCGGGACCGTGAAGGCGGATTCGACGCTGCTCAACGCGGGCAGGGGCGCGAAGGAGCGGATGGGCCACATCTCGTGGCTGCAGGGCAAGACGCAGAAGAACGTGGAGGCGCTGGGGCCCGGCGAGATCGGCGTCGTGCAGAAGCTGAAGGAGACGCTCACGGGCGACACGCTCTGCGAGGAGGCGCACCCCCTCGAGCTGCCACGCATTCCCTTCGCGGAGCCGACGATCTCCTTCGCCATCCAGCCCAAGAC
>JBKKCN010000253.1:0-19921 GCA_046712525.1 Candidatus Rokuibacteriota bacterium | reverse complement strand
GTAGGGCGTGGGGCAGGCGGGGTGGGCTCGGGGTCCGGGGACTCGTTTCCCGAAATCCAGTAGCGGACATCGGCGTGGAGATGGAGCCCAGCCGCCACGGGTTCGATGCGAGCGCCCGCCACGTGGTCCCCGGACCCCGAGCCCACCCCGCCTGCCCCACGCCCGGGTCGCGAACGACTACGCGAGGCGAGGCACCCCCAGCCCGGATGCGATGACGTTGACTTGCTCGACGAGAGCGGGCGCAAGCGGAATGCCCTTCGCCAGCCGTTCCTTCTCGCACTCGGCCTCCGGTTCACCCGCGACGTAGACGCGGCTCTCGCCGTCGGCGAGGGGAGTGCTCTTCAAGGAATCGAAGAAGTCGTCCATGTCGCGCTTGAACTCCGCGATGGGACGGAAGCGCGCGGGATCGATGGCGGCGAAGCAGTGGCCGAGGTTGTGGAGCTTGCGCTCCTGTAGATCCGTGCGCCAGAAGAGATCGCCGTAGAGGCCGCCGCCGAGGACGCCGGAGAGGATGTCCACCATCACGCCGAGGCCGTAGCCCTTGTGGCTGCCCAGATCACGCGTGCCGCCGAGGGGCGTGAGGAGGCGGTGCTTGAGGGCGACGAAGGGATCGGTGGTCGGCTCACCGCTGTCGTCGAGGGCCCAGCCCGCCGGGATCGGCTTCTTCCACCGCGAGGCCACCGACAGCTTGCCGATGGCCACGGTCGTGGTGGCCATGTCCAGCACGAAGGGGGCGTGGCGGCCTGCAGGCGCCGCGAAGGAGAGGGGATTGGTGCTCAGCTTCGGCGCACGGCCGAAGGTGGGCACCATCGCCAGGTACGCGGAGTTCGTCGTCGACAGCCCGATCATGTCGTGCTCGAGCGCCATCATCGAGTAGTTGCCGGCGGCGCCGTAATGGTTCGAGTTGCGCACGGCCACGATGCCGATGCCGTACGTCTTCGCCTTGTCGATGGCGCGCCGGGTGGCGAGCGTGGACACGTAGTGGCCGAGGCCCTTGTTGCCGTCCATGAGCCCGGTGGCCATGTCGTCGCGCACCACCGTGGGCTCGGCGTCCATCGCGATGTAGCCGCCCTCCCACCACTGGTGATAGCGCGGCAGCATGCCGATCCCGTGCGAGTCCACGCCACGCAGATCCGTGCGCACCATGAGCTCGGCGGTGATGCGCGCGGTGGCGCGCGGCATCTTCATGGCCACGAGGGCCTCCACGATGAACTCGGTAAGACGGGGCGCGGTGACGACGACGGCAGGCTCGGCCATGGCGTAGCCCTCTCCTTCTTATAGCCCGGTGATCTTGATCCCGGAGTTCTTGAGCTTGTAGCGGCGGTTGATGGTGGCGAGGACGGCGGTGATCCCTTCCAGGCACGCCGCGTTCGACAGCGGGCCCACGTCGACGAGTCGCAGGCCCATGGACAGCGCCAGCACGGCCACCGTCTCCTTGGCGAGCGGATCGGCGCCGCACACGAGGAGGTCGCAGTCGATGGGGTGCTCACCGTCGGCCAGCTCGTGCGCCGCGATGTGATGAAAGCCCGCCACCACGCGCGCTTCCGGCAGGAGTGCCTGCGCCTCCTCGGCGGAGGAGCCCGCCGCGGGCGGCGTGAAGAGGCGGTCGCCGCCGAAGGTGAGCGACACCACCGTGCTCACCACCACTTTGCCACGGCATCCCGGCGCGCACTCGGGCAGCGTGTTCGCGAGGCCGGTGGCGGGCAGGGCGATCACGACCACCTCGCCCAGCTCGGCCGCTTCCGCGTTCGAGTGACCGATGATGGGGATCTTGCCCGTGCGCTCGCGCAGCTCCGCGGCCTTCGTCTTCGCACGCTCGGCGTCGCGCGAGCCGATGATGATCGAGTGGCCGCCGAGGGCCCACCGCGTCGCCAGCCCCGCGCCTTCCTTGCCGGTGCCGCCGAGAATCGCGATCTTCATGTCATCTCCACAGGGTGAAGTGTCCGTCAGCGGAAGAGGTCGCGAGCGGGATCACGCAGAAGCGGTTTGGAGCCGTCCTCCGCGGGTGCCAGCACGAGGCCGCGCACGATGGCGGCGGGGATGCGGTCGAGCTTGCCCATCACCGGCTCGGCGGCGGAGGCCAGCTCGTCGGCGAGGGCGAGGATGGTGGCCTGCAGGGGCCGCCCCGCGGGATCGCACTCGCCGAGATAGCTCTTGAGCGGCGCCACCCCCGCCACACCGATGGCGATATTGACGAGGCCTTCCCGCCACGGGCGACCGAAGGTGTCCGCCACGATCACGCCCACGTCCCCCCCGGCCGCGGCGCGGAAGCGATCGCGCAGCGCGCGCGCGGAGCGGTCGGGATCCTCGGGGAGCAGGGCCACCATGTCGGCGTCGACGTTGGACTGGTCCACGCCCGCGTTGGCGCACACCCATCCATGGTGCGTCTCGGTGACGAGGATGCCGCGGTCCATGCGCACGACGCGCCGCGACTCACGGAGAATGACCTCCACCAGGCGAGGGTCGCGGCCGAGACCCGCCGCCAGCGACACCGCGATCGCGGACGGGGTCACCGCCGAGAGCCGGAGGAGGCGACCCTCCGATTTGGAGACGATCTTCTGGCTGATGACGAGCAGATCGCCCGCGCGCAGCGGCGTGGACTGTCGCGACGCCGCCTCCACCACGAGGCGCGCGACGTCGTCGCCCGGTCGCACCTCGCCGATGCCTTCCACGCCGATGACTTCGTACCGTGGCGGCACGGTCAGCGTGATCCCGCGCCTGCCGCGCGCAGGCGCTCGTCGAGCGCCCACGCGGCGACGAGACGCCCGCTCTCGGTGTGGGCGCCCGTCTCCACCAGCGCGCGCAGGTCCTCGGGCGCGTCGACGTCGAGGGCGAGCCCCGGCAGCGCGAGCGTGCGGGGCTCCAGCCGCAGCGCGCGCGCGGCGGCGAGGTGGTTGTCGAACGAGGGCTCGCCGAAGCGCAGGCGCATCACCTGCGGCGGCGCGAGCGCGACGCCGTTGGTGCCCTGTCCCGAGTGGGAAGGCACGAACACGGCGGGGGCGCCGGTGACGGCGGCGGCGAGGGCGCGTACCTCGCTTGCGGTCACGCAGGGCACGTCACCGGGAATCGTCATGAAGACGGCGGCGCCCACACGCGCGGCCTCGGCCTGAGCGACGGCGACGGCGGCGGTGTGGCCGCGGTTGTCGTCCTCGGCGAGCGCCTGTGCGCCCATGGAGCCGGCGATGGCGGCGATCTCCGGCTCGCGCGTGACGACCCACACGCGGTCGAGCTGCGCGCCGCGCAGGGCGCGCAAGACGTCGCAGAGCATGGCGCGCGCGAGCGCGCGGCGCTCTGGGGCCGTGAGCACCCGCATCAGCCGCTGCTTGGCGTTGACGAGGTCTTTCACGGGTACAGCGGCGACGATCACGACCGCCATCCGGCCGCGCGCAGCGCCTGCGCGGCGAGCGCGCGCTCGCTCTCGTGATCCGTCATGACGATGTCAGTGACGACGGCGCGCACGCCGAGCCGCTCGAGCGCGGGCGCGCTCCCGGCGTCCCGCGCGTCGATGAGCAGGTGCCGCAGCCACGGCGCATAGCCGGCGGCGACGCCGGCGGGCGATACGTCGAGACCTCGTGCGCGCATGAGGCGTGCGGCGGGACCGCTCACGGCGGCGTCGCCCACGATCGGGCTCACCGCCACCACGGGCGCGCGCGTGGCCGCGAGCGCGCTGACGATGCCGGGAACGGCGAGGACGGGCCCCACCGACGTCACCGGATTGGACGGGCACACGATGACGGCCTCCGCGCCTGCGATGGCGGCGAGGACGCCGGGCGCGGGGTGGGCGGCGTCGGCGCCCTCGTACACGACCTCGAGCACGTCCACGAGCGCCTTCTCGCGCACGAAGTATTCCTGGAAAGACAGCCAGCCGTCGGCCGTGCGCAGGCGCGTGCGCACGGGATCGTCGCTCATCGGCAGCAGGCGCGCGCTCACGCCGAGCGCGCGCGCGAGCGTGGCCGTCACCTCCGAGAGCGTGCGCCCCTCGCGCAGGGCGCGCGTGCGCACGAGGTGCGTGGCGAGATCGCGGTCACCGAGGCTGAACCACGTGTCCACGCCGTGACCGGCCATCGCACGCAGGCAGTGGAACGTCTCGTTCGCCAGCCCCCAGCCGCGCGCGACGTCCAGCCTGCCCGCGAGCGCGTAGGTCACGGTGTCGAGGTCGGGGGAGACGTGCAGGCCCCACACCTCCGTGTCGTCGCCGGTGTTGCCGATGACGGTGAGGTGCGCGGGATCGACGCAGGCCGCGAGCCCGCGAAGGAGCTTGGCGGCGCCGGTGCCTCCCGCAATGGCGGCGATCATGGACGGGGGTCAGTCGTGGGCGGCTTCGCGCAGCGTCCACAGGGCGCTGTTGCCGCGCCACGCGTAGAGGCCGATGCCGGCTCGGCCGGCGAGGGCAGCGGGCAGCGCCACTTCCGGCACGGGCATGAAGCCGTAGCGGATCCACACCCGGTCGAGTCCCTGCGGTCGCGCGTAGATCGTCTTCACGCCGAGCGCGGTCGCGTGATCGATGGCCGCCGCCACCAGCTGGGCGGCGATCTCGAGGGGGTTGGTGGCGATATCCCTATTTTGGATTTCGCTCGTCTCGCGCCCGGGGTTGGCGGCGGTATCCCTATTTTGGATTTCGCTCGTCTCGCGCCCGGGGCCCTCAACTCGCCCTACCACTACATAGACAAACGCGGTCGTCGTCGCGCGCTCGGCGACGAGGGCGGCCACGAGATGCTCGCCCTCGGGGGCGGGGGCGAAGGCCCCCCACGCGAAGGCGAGCATCGCTGATTCAGGCCACGGCACCGCGGCAAAGTCGAAGTGGGGACGGGCCGTCGCGGCGTCCGGCAGGGGGCGATAGCCGATCCCCTGCCAGACCCGCGGAAGGACCGTCGAAGCGAGCGTCGGAGTTCGGGGCGCTGCAAGATCCTCCGGTGTCGACCGCGGTGGCTCGGCGGGCCGACGGCCCCCCGCACGGCGACCGGAGGTGCTCCGTCCAGCGCTACTTCTTGACGCCAAGCACCGTGTCCTTGAGGCTCTTCGCGATGCGGAACTTGCACACGCGCTTGGCGGGAATCTTGATGGGCTCACCCGTCTGCGGATTGCGACCGATGCGCGCCTTCCGGTTGGCGAGGACGAGCTTGCCGAAGCCGGGCAGCACGAAACCGTTCTTCGCTTCCTTGCACGCCAGGTTCAGCGTCTCCTCGAAAAGCTCGCCGATCTGTTTCTTGGAGAGCTCGGTCTTCTCCGAAAGGTACGACAGCGTCGCGGACTTCGTCATCATCTTCGCCACAGGCATGGCCTCCTCTTGTTGGGTTGAGCGTGAGAGGCATTTGTATCACACGGCGTGGCGGTCGGCTACCGCGTGAAACGAAACTCGCCGGAGGCGATCAGCTTACGGTACGAGCCGAAGCGAGCTTCGGCGTCCTCGACGGCGTCGAGCGGCGACACGGGCTCTTCGCCCTCGCCATACATGCGGACGATGCGGTAGAGCGTATCGCGCTCGGCGGGCACGCGCCCCGCGTCGCGGATGATGCGGCACAGCTCGCCCGGGCCCACGAGCTGCCCGAATTGCGCGCCCGCCGACGTGGAGATCGACTCATTGATGAGGGTGCCGCCCATGTCGTTGGCCCCCGCATCGAGCAGCAGCTGCGTGAGCTTTGGCCCTTCCTTCACCCACGACGCCTGGATGTTCGGGATGACGGGCCCGAGGAGCAGGCGCGCGAGCGAGTGCATGCGCACCACTTCCACGCCGCTCGCGCCCGGACGTACGCCCGGCACCAGTTTCTTGCCGTACATCGGCGCTTCGGAGTGGATGAGCGACAGCGGGACGAACTCGGTGAAGCCGCCCGTGTCCTTCTGGATGGAGCGCAACAGCGCCATGTGGCGTACCCAGTGCGCGGGCGTCTCCACGTGGCCGTACATGATGGTGGAGGTGGTGCGAATGCCGAGCGCGTGCGCAGTGGTGATGATCTCCACCCACTGATTCACGGTGACGCGCCCGCGCGCGATCAGATCGCGGATGTCCTGATCCAAGATCTCCGCCGAGGTGCCGGGCAGTGTGCCGAGCCCGGCGTCCTTCAGCTCCATCAGATATTCCTTGATGGGCAGTCCCGAGCGCACGGAGCCGTAGAGAACCTCTTCCGGTGAGAACGCGTGTACGTGAATCTCGGGCAGCGCCGACTTTATAGCCTTCGTGAGATCGATGTAGTAGCGGCCGTCCAGCTTGGGCGGCAGCCCCGCCTGGATGCAGACTTCCGTCGCGCCCATGTCCCACGCTTCGCGGGCGCGGCGCACCACTTCCTCCATCGGCAGCAGGTAGCCTTCCTCTTCGCGGTGGTCACGGCTGAAGGCGCAGAAGGTGCAGTGCTTGATGCAGACATTCGTAAAGTTGATGTTGCGGTTCACGACGAAGGTGACGGTGTCGCCCGCTTGGCGGCGGCGCATCTCGTCGGCGGCGATGGTGAGCGCCTGCAGATCGCGCCCCGTGGTGTGCGCGAGCGTCATGCCGTCGGCGACGGAGACCTCGGCGCCGTCGAGGGCGCGGTCGAGGATCGCGCGCACATCGCGCGCGGCGCGGTCGAGAGCTGCGGAGAGGCTACCAGCGGCGCCAGTGCTCATGCGAGTCCTTTACGAGGCCGGAGGGATCGAGCCACGCCGAGACACGCGCGCGCAGCCGCTCGTCGAGAAACTCGGCGCGCGACGCGTACTCGGGATAGATCGCCAGCCGTTCGCGGAAGGTGAAGCCGAGCCCCTCGGTGGCTGCGCGCAGCTCGCGGATGAGGGGCCACGGCTTCTCCGGATTTATGTGATCGAGCGTGAGCGGCGAGATGCCACCCCAGTCGTTGAGCCCGGCGGCGAGCAGCCGGGGATACACGCCGGGCGTCAGGTTCGGCGGCGCTTGAATATTCACGTCGGGGCCGAGGAGCAGTCGAGCCACCGCAAGGGTACGGAGCAGATCTTCGAGCGATGGTTCAGACGCATCTCTCATCGGAATGGTGGGCTTGGCGCGGAAGTTCTGGATGATCACTTCCTGGATGTGGCCGTACCGCTCGTGCAGGTCGCGGATGGCGGCGAGGGCGTCCACGCGCTCGCGCGCCGTCTCCCCGATCCCCATGAGGATGCCCGTGGTGAAGGGGATGCCGAGCTTTCCCGCGAGCGCGATCGTCTTCAGCCTCCGCGCGGGCACCTTGTCGGGCGCGTTGTCGTGCGCATGGCCGGGGCCGAGGAGCCGCTCCGACACCGTTTCCAGCATGATGCCCATGCTCACGCTCACCTCGCGCAGGGAAGCGAGGTCGCGCTCGCTCATGAGGCCGGGGTTCACGTGCGGCAGCAACGGCGACTCCTCGAGCGTGCGCGCGCACACGGCGCGCAGGTACTGCAGCGTCGTGCGATGGCCCTGCTTCGTCAGAAAGTCCCGGTACTCCCGGAAGAGCGCCTCGGGCTTGTCGCCGAGGGAGAAGAGCGCTTCCTTGGCGCCCGCGCGCCCGCCCGCCTGCGCGAGCGCGATCACCTCGTCGCCCGTCATGGTGTGCGCGCCCGGCTCGCCGGGGTCGCGACGAAAGGTGCAGTAACCGCAGTAGTCGCGGCAGAGGTTGGTGAGGGGCACGAAGACCTTGGCGGAGAAGGTGATGGTGCGGCCGCGGCCCGCATCGCGCATCTCGCCCGCGCGCGCGAGGAGCTCGTCGAGACCGTGGGGGGCATCGCTGAGCGCGCGTGCCTCGTCGTGGGAGATCACGCGCGGGGCGCCTTCATGACCTTCGGCCGCACGTCGGTCGCGAACCGCTCGAGGTTGGCGAGCACGTCGCGCAGGTCGGGCACGGTGGGATCGAAGACGAAGTGCGTGACGCCGATGCGCTGGTAGACCTGCACGTCGGCGATCACCTCCGCGGCCGTGCCCTGGAACATCGGCCGGTCGCCGCCGGGCGCCTTCGCGCGCGATGGACGCACGCCCATCGGCACGCGCAGCGTGAGCTCGACCGCCTTCGGATCGCGTCCCGCGCGCTTCGCCCATCCGCGCAGCTGCTCCACCTTCGTGCGGTACTCGTCGGGATGCAGCAGCGCGGGCGGGCGCAGGCCGATGGGATGCCAGGCGTCGCCGAGCGTGCCCGCCCTCTTGAGGGCGGCGTCGGTATGCCCGCCGATCCACACGGGAATGCCACCGCGCTGCACGGGCTTGGGCAGGGCGTGCACCTTGTCGAGCTTGTAGTAGCGGCCGTCGAAGGCGACGGGATCCGTCGTCCACGCCGCCCGCATGAGTGCCAGATATTCGTCCGTCACCGCGCCGCGCTCGTCGAAGGGCGGCGCCGCCAGCGCCTCGAATTCTTCGCGGAGCCATCCCACCCCGGCGCCCAGGATGACGCGGCCCTTCGAGAGCTGGTCGATGGTGGCGAGCATCTTGGCGGCGAGAACGGGATTGCGATAGGGGATGACGAGGACACTGGTACCGATCCGGACCTTCGTCGTTGCCTGCGCCAGCCACGCCAGCACCGCGAGCGGCTCCAGGTAATCCTGAGCACCGCCGCCGGGCAGCCGTCGCGTCTCGGAGTACGGATAGGCGGAGCGCGTCATGGAGGCGGGCAGGACCACGTGGTCGGTGACGAACACGGAGGAGTAGCGCAGGGCCTCGGCCTTGTGCGCAATCTTCAAGATGGGATCCGGGCTCGCGAGGGGACCGCGGCCGGGAAGCGAGAAGCCGAACTCCACCAGTTCCTCCAGGACGTCGGGGGGTCTTCGTTCTGTACCGGCGCCATGGTAGGCCAGCGTTTCGGCCTTTGCAAACGCCGGTTCGTGCCCGCAGCGGCGTGTGTTATTGCTAACCCCATGGCGTTGTTCGACGTAATCGTCATCGGGGCCGGCCACGCCGGGTGCGAGGCGGCCCTGGCGGCGGCGCGGATGGGGTGCCGCACTCTGCTGCTCACGATGAACCTGGACGCCATCGGCCAGATGTCGTGCAATCCCGCCGTGGGCGGCACCGCCAAGGGTCACCTCGTGCGAGAGATCGACGCCCTCGGCGGCGAGATGGGGCGCGCCACCGACCGCGCCGCCATCCAGCTCAAGACCCTCAACGCCTCCCGCGGCCCCGCCGTGCGCTCGACACGCGCCCAGTGCGACCGCGCCCGGTATCGGGCCGCGATGAAGCAGACGGTGGAGGCGCAGCCCAACCTCGACGTGCGGCAGGGACACGCCCGCCGCCTGCTCGTCACCGGCGGCCGCGTCCACGGCGTCGAGGACCAGATGGGCGTGGCGTACGAGGCGCGCGCGGTGGTGGTGACCGCGGGGACCTTCCTGCGCGGGCTCATTCACGTCGGGCTCACGCAACAGAGCGCCGGACGCGCGGGCGAGTTCGCCGCCGTCGATCTCTCACACGCGCTGCGCGATCTCGGCCTCACGCTGGGCCGGCTGAAGACGGGCACCTCGCCGCGGCTGCGCCGCTCTACCATCGACTACGCGGGGCTCGAGGAGCAGTGGGGCGACGCGGAGCCGTGGCCGTTTCACTGGGCGACGGCGCGCCTGCCGCTGCCGCAGGTGGCCTGCCACGTGACGTACACGACGCCCGCCACCCACGCCGTCATCCGTGACAACCTCGATCGCTCGCCCCTCTACTCGGGGGTCATCGACGCCACCGGCGTGCGCTACTGTCCGTCCATCGAGGACAAGGTGGTGCGCTTCGCCGACCGCGACCGCCACCAGGTGATCCTCGAGCCCGACGGCCTCGACACCGAAGAGGTCTACGCGAACGGGATCTCCACCAGCCTTCCCGTCGATGTACAGGAGCGGCTCGTGCGCAGCATTCCCGGCCTCGAGCGCGCGGAGATCATGCGGCCCGGCTACGCGATCGAGTACGATTTCGCCCATCCCACGCAGCTGCGCGCGACGCTGGAATGCCGCGACGTGCCCGGGCTCTATCTCGCGGGACAGGTGAACGGCACCACCGGCTACGAGGAGGCCGCTGCCCTCGGGCTGTGGGCGGGCATCAATGCCGGGTGCGCGACGCGGGGGCGGGAGCCGTTCCTGCCGGACCGTTCGGAAGGCTACATGGCCGTGCTCGTGGACGATCTCGTGACCAAGGGGACCGTAGAGCCGTACCGCATGTTCACCTCGCGCGCCGAGTACCGGCTGCTCCTGCGGGAGGACAATGCCGACGTGCGGCTCGTCGATCACGGTCATCGCGTGGGCCTCGTGTCGGACGAGCGCCGCGACACCGTGCAGGCGCGGCGCGATGCGTGCGCGGCCGCCCTCGAGCGGCTGCAGCACCGCTCCGCGGGCGGCGGCGTGTCGCTGCTGCAGATGCTGCGAAGGCCGGAGGTCACCTACGCCGAGGTGGCGCGCCTCGATCCCGACGCCGTGCGCGATCCGCACGTGGCGCGGCAAGTGGAGGTCACGGCGAAGTACGACGGCTATGTGCGCCGCATGCTGGACGAGGTGGCGCGCTTCAAGCAGATGGAGGAGCGCGCGATCCCCGAGGCGCTCGACTACCGCGTGGTCCCCGGGCTGTCGACCGAAGTCCGCGAGCGCCTGCACGCCGTGCGCCCGCGCTCGCTCGGCCAGGCCTCGCGCGTGCCGGGCGTCACCCCCGCCGCCATCTCGATCCTCACCGTGTGGTGCCACCGCCTGCAGGCGACGGCGAGCCGGTGACGCGCGCGTGGCTCATGTGGAGCCTGCCCGCGCTCCTGTTCCTCATCGCCTTCTTCCATCGCGTGGCGCCGGGCGTGATGGCCAAGGAGCTCATGCAGACGTTCGGGGTGTCGGGGGCCGTGATCGGGCTGCTCTCGGCGACGTACTTCTATTCGTACGCGGGATTCATGGTGCCCGCGGGCCTGCTCATCGACGCCTTCGGCGTGCGTAAGGTGGTGGCGGCAGGGGGCGCCGTGATGGGCGCCGGCACGCTCCTGATGGGCGGCGCCACCGCGAGCGCCGCGCTCTTCACGGGCCGCTTCGCGGTGGGCCTGGGCGCCACCGTCACCTTCATCGGGGCGCTCAAGATCGCGGCCACGTGGTTTCCGCCTTCGCGGTTCGGCTTTCTGTCGGCGCTCACAGCCACGGTGGGCGTGCTGGGTGCCCTCATCGCCGCCGCCCCCCTCGCGGCGCTGGTGGCGGTGGCGGGCTGGCGCGGCGCCTTCTGGGTGGTGGGGATCGTCACGCTCGCCGGCGCCGTCCTCTGCCTGCTCGTCGTCCGCGACCGGCCGCCGAGCGAGCAGGCGGCCGCCCCGCCGGCCGCCTCCCTGGCCATCGTGATGAGCGGCATGGCGCAGGTGCTGCGCAATCGCCACACGTGGCCGCCCTTCCTCGGCTTTTTCTGTCTCTACACGGCCCTGGGTAACCTCATGCTGTGGATGGTGCCTTATCTGCGCGACGTGTACGGGCTCGGCAACACGCGGGCGGCGGTGTACGCGAGCGCGACGTCGCTGGCGCTCCTCTTCGCGGCGCCGCTCACGGGCTTCGTGTCGGACGAGATCCTCAAGGCGCGCAAGCTGCCCTACACGCTGTTGAGCGCGAGCCAGTTTGCGCTCTGGGTGGCGTTCGTGGCGACGCTCGGTGCGCTGCCGCTGTGGGCCGTGTACGCGCTCTTCTTCGCGATGGGCGTCGTGGGCGGCGCCTTCGTCCTCACGTGGCCGATCGGCCGCGAGGTCAACCCGCCCGCGCTGGCGGGCATCGCGGTGTCGGTGGTCAATCTCGGCGGCTTCCTCGGCGCCGCCGTCACCCAGGGCCCCATCGGCGCGCTCCTCGACGCGCGATGGATGGGCGCCATGACCGATGGCGCGCGCGCGTACCCGATGGAAGCGTACCGGGCGGCCTTCGTCGTGTGCGCCGCCTTCGTCCTCGCCGCCACCCTGCTGAGCTTCCTGCTGCGCGAGACGCGCGGGCGCAACGTGTACGCGGAGCTGCGGGCGTCGTGATGGAGCAGTCGTTCGCGGCGCGGATCGACGAGTGGGGGCGGGGGACCTTGCTCAGAAATACGAATCGGGGCACCCTGACGGCGGAGGCGGAGGTCGTACACCGCGGTCGCACCACGATCGTGATCGACGTCCGCGTTTGCGACGAGCAGAACTAGGCAGGGACGACATGCGACTGGCGTCGAAGATCTTCCTCACCTGCTCACTGGTGATCGTCGTGCTCGCCGGCGTGGGCGCGGCAAGCCTGCGCGCCATCGCCCGCCTCGTCTCCGTCAACCGTGAGGTCACCACCGAGACCATGCCCGCCTTGCGGCTCACGGCCTCCCTGCGTGACGCGATGCCGGTGCTCGCGCGTCAGGAAGCACGGCTGGCCGTCCTGCGCGATCCCCGCTATGCGGCGGCGTGGAAGGAATTCGCGGCGCGCACGTCGGAGGACCTTGCCCGTGTGCGCGAGTTCGTCAAGACGCCCGAGGAGCAGGCGCGCCTGCGCGAGGCCATCCTGCACTTCGAGCGCTACCGAGCCGTGGTGGAGGCCGAGCACGTGCGGCTGCTCCGCGATCGCGCGCGGCCGGCGCCCGCGCAGTCGGCGGGTCGCGCGCTGGGCGACGTGGTGGAGGAGCACCTCGACGGCCTGCTCAACGCCACCTACGCGCGCGTCATCGCCGCGCAGGCGGAGGCGAGGCACCTGGAGTCGCGCACGTGGACGGGCGTGGTGATCGCGCTCGGGGCCGCCGTCAGCCTCGCCCTCATCGGGACCTGGCTCATCGCCTACCGGATGACGCGCTCGCTGCGGCGGCTGTCGAAGGCGACGGCGGCGGTGGCGGCGGGCTCCTTTCGTGAGCCCATCCCCGTGGATGCCGCCGACGAGATCGGCGCCCTCGCGCGCTCGTTCAACTCGATGGCTGCCCAGCTGCGCCAGCTCGACGACACCAAGGAGGAGTTCTTCGCCTCCCTCTCCCACGAGCTGCGCTCGCCGCTGACCTCCGTGCGCGAGGCCTCGCACCTGCTGCGCGACGAGGTGTCCGGCCCCCTCACGGGCCAGCAGGCGCGGCTGGTGCAGATCATCGGCCTCAGCAGCGACCGGCTCCTGCGCCTCGTCAACCAGATGCTGGAGATGTCGCGGCTGCGCGCGGGCATCCTGCCCCTGCAGCGGTCGCGCCTGGATCTCGACCGCGTCGTCGCGCACGCGGTGGAGGAGCTGCGCCCCCAGGCGGAAGACGGGGGCGTCCACGTCGAGCGCGAGCGCGTGGGCAGCGACTGGAGCTTCATGGGCGACGATGACCGCCTCACGCAGGTCGTCGTCAACCTCGTGGCCAACGCCGTCCGCTTCACACCGCGCGGCGGCCGCGTCGTGGTGCGCGTCGTCGACGCGGGCCCGGAGGTGGAGATCCAGGTGGAGGACACCGGCATCGGCATTCCCGCCGCCGCCCTGCCGCACATCTTCGAGTCCTACCGGCAGGCGCATCGCGATCGTGGCGGCACCGGGCTCGGACTCTCCGTGGTGCGCGGCGTGGTGCAGGCGCACGGCGGACGGGTGACCGTCGAATCCCACGAGGGCAAGGGCAGCCGCTTCACCGTGCTGCTGCCCCGCCTGGCCGGCGATCGATGATACGGCGCGCGCTGGGTGTCCTCCTCGTCTCGGTGCTCCTCACCGCGTGCGCGTCGGCGCCGCTCGCGTCGTGGCGGTGGACGTCGTGGCCGTTCGCGCCGGCTTCCACCGCCCTCGCCAAGGCAGAGCGGCTCGCGGAGGAAGGGCAGTACCAGCAGGCACTGGCCGCCTATGACGAGTTCCTCGCCGTTCACGCCGACGATGCCCAGGCGCCGCGTGCCCTCGCCAACCGTGACATGATCGCCGGTTATCTCATCGCGCGGGCGGATGTCGCGCGGGTGCGGCAGGATCTGACCGCGCGCGAGGCGGAGGTGGCGCGTCTGCGCGAAGAGCTGGCGCGCGTGCGCGAAGAGCTGGCGCGCGGCCGCCAGGAAAGCGACCGCCTGCGCGCCGATCTCGAACGCCTCAAGCAGATCGACCTGCGCCAGGAGCGGCGGCGATGATCAACCCTTGCATTATCGAGGCGCGCCACGGGTTCCCCGGGGCGCGACGAGCGTCGGGGGGCTTGGGGGGCCCGTCGAGGCCCCCCATATGAGTAAAGCGCGCGTGCTCGTGGTCGACGACGATGGGGCCATCCTGGAAGTGCTCCAGATGCGGCTGGTGGCGATGGGGTTCGACGTCACCGGTACCAGCGATGCGCAGCGCGCGCTGGGGGCGCTGGAGACGGGGCGCTTCGACCTCGCGCTGCTCGATCTGCGCATGCAGCCCATGGACGGCATCGCGCTCATGGAAGCGCTGCACGCGCGGCAGCCGCGGCTGCCCGTGCTCATCATGACCGCCCACGCCACCATCGAGACCGCCGTGCAGGCGGTGCAGCGCGGCGCCTTCGACTACCTCACCAAGCCCTTCGTGCGCGACGAGCTGCGCGCGAAGATCGGCCGCGCGCTCGCCACGCGGCGCTGGGCGCGCGACCGTGAGCGGCTGCTGTCGGTAGGCCAGACGCTGGCCTCGTCCGGCATCATGGAGCGCGTCCTCGACGCCGTCGCGCAGGCGGCGGTGGAGACGACTGAGGCCGAGCGCTGCGTCGTCTTTCAGCTCCAGCAGGGACGGCTGGTGCCGATGGCGAGCGCGGGCTCGACGCCGTCGTCGTGGCCCGCGCTCGAAGCGGCGGCCTCGACCGCGATGGAGAAGGGGATCCCGACCACCGTGGCGGGCGCCACGGGCGTCATCGTGGCGGCCCCCCTCGTCGTGCAGAAGGGACCGGCGGGGGCGCTCGTCATCGAGACGGGCGCGCGCATCGAGCCCACCGACGACGACCTCGAGCTCATCGCGCTCTTCTCCGCGCAGGCGGCGGTGGCCATCAAGAACACCCACGAGCTGGAGCGCCTGCGCACGGGCGCTCTCGCCGCCCTCGGCCGCATGGCGGCGCAGGTCGCGCACGAGCTGAAGAACCCGCTCGCCGGGCTGCGCCTCTACGCGCGCCACCTCGAGCAGCGTCTCACCAAGAACGGCGACGAGGAGGGAGCGGGGGTGGCGCAGAAGATCTCGTCCACCGTCGATCATCTCGCCGACGTCGTGGGGGAGATCACCGCCTTCGGCCGTCCCCCCGAGCTGCACCTCAAGCCGATGTCGCTGCATCCCCTGCTCGACGAGTGCCTGTCCTTCGCTCAGGCGCGCTGCGAAACGGAAGGCGTGGAGGTCTACAAGTCGTATGATGAAAACTGTCCGGACGCGCTGCTGGACGTCAAAGAGCTGCGAAAGGCATTCCTGAACCTCATTCTCAACGGGATGGAGGCGCTCTCCCCGGGCGGCCGCCTCTCCGTGACCACCTCGTACGCGGCCGAAGCGCGGATGATCACCGTGGTCGTCGAAGACACCGGGGCCGGCATGACGGAGGAGACGTTGTCGCGCATGTTCGACATGTTTTTCACGACGAAGGCGCAGGGCACGGGGCTCGGCATGGCCATCGTGCGCTCGGTCATCGACCTGCACGGCGGCGAGCTCCTCGTGCACAGCACGGTGGGCCAGGGCACCCGCTTCACGGTGCGGCTGCCCGTGACCACGCCCCCCGCCCAGGGGGCCGGGACGCGCGCGTGAGACACACGGTCCTCGTGGTGGACGACGAGGCGTCCATCGCCGACGGCCTGCGGCTCACGCTGGAGGCCGAAGGGTATTCCGTGCGGCTGGCGGGCAGCGTGCGTACGGCGCTCGCCGCCATCGCGCAGACGGATGCCCACGTGGCCATCGTGGACCTCATGCTCCCGGACGGCGACGGGCTCACGCTCACCAAGGAGCTGAAGGCGCGCGACGCCTCCCTGGAGGTGATCGTCATCACCGCCTACGGCTCCGTGCGCAAGGCCATGGAAGCCACCAAGGGCGCGGGGGCCTTCCACGTCGTCGAAAAGCCCTTCGAACCTGAGGAAGTTATCGGGCTCGTGCGCAACGCGCTCGAACACCGAAAACTGGTCGTCGAGAATTCGGAGCTGCGCCGACGTCTGGTTGAGCAGACGGCGGACAGCGAGATCCTCGGCAGCGCGCCCGGCATCCAGCGCGTGCTGGAGACCGTGAACTCCGTCGCGGACGCCGACGCCAACGTGCTCATCCTCGGCGAGAGCGGGACCGGCAAGGAGCTCATCGCCAACGCGCTGCACGAGCGCAGCTCGCGCAAGGACGGGCCGTGGATCAAGATCAACTGCGCGGCGCTGCCCAAGGACTTGATCGAGTCCGAGCTCTTCGGCCACACTAAGGGCTCCTTCACGGGCGCCACCACGGAGAAGGTCGGGCTGCTCGAGGAGGCGCACAGGGGCTCGCTGCTGCTCGACGAGATCACCGAGATGCCGATCGACCTGCAGGCCAAGCTGTTGCGCGTGCTCGAGGAGCGCGTGGTGCGGCGATTGGGCGGCGCCAAGTCGATCGCCGTCGATTTCCGTCTCATCTCCTCCAGCAACCGGCCCCCCGAGCTGGCGGTGAAGGAAGGCCACCTGCGCCAGGACCTGCTCTTCCGCATCAACACCGTCACCATCGTGGTGCCGCCCCTGCGCGAGCGGCGCGAGGACATCCCCATCCTCGTGCGCGCGTTTCTCGACCGCTACCGGGCCAAGCACGCGCGCGCCATCGAGGAGATCGAGCCGGAGGCGTACCGCCGCATGCTGTCCTACCCGTGGCCCGGCAACGTGCGTGAGTTGCAGCACGCCATCGAGCGCGCGGTGCTCGTGGCACGCGGGCGGGAGATCACGCTCGCCGACCTGCCGGAAACCGTGCAGCACGCCAGCGGCGAGCCGGGGGCGGCGGGCGCCATCGCGCCCTCCGAGGTGCCGAGCGGGTCCCTGGAGGAGATCGAGCGCGCGTCCATCCTCAAGGCGCTCGACTCCACGCGCTGGAACAAGCAGGCCGCCGCCGCCCTCCTCGGCCTGCGCCGCCCCACGCTCTACTCCAAGATGCGCAAGCACAACATCCCCCAGCGCCGAGGCTAGCCGGATCGTCAGAAACATTTATATCTAAAGTAGGTGATATTACCTACTCTAGATATAATGAGGCATGCTCGAAACGCTCTTCGGAGGGGCCACCGCCGAGAAGGTGCTCTTGTACCTCGCCAGCTACGGCGAGGGATATGCGAAGGAGATCGCCGACCGCTTCTCGATTCCGTTCAGCATGGTGCAGAAGCAGCTCATGAAGTTCGAGACGTCGGGCCTCCTCGCCAGCCAACTCAAAGGACGGACGCGCGTCTATGCGTGGAACCCTCGCTTTCCACTCAAGGGTGAGGCGCTCGCCCTCTTCCAGCGTGCCCTCGAGTTCGTGCCCGAGGAGGAACAGCAGCGGTACTTCCGAGGGCGGCGACGGCCGCGGCGAGCCGGCAAGCCGTGACCGGCAAGGTCACTGCGTCGATCGCGGTAGAGGAATTGGCGGCGCTGGTGTGCGCCACGCTCAAGCGTCATGGGATCGAAGCTGTCCTCACCGGAGGCGCCGTCGTGTCGATCTACACCCAGGGCGCTTACCAGTCGTACGATCTGGACTTCGTCGTCCAAGGGCTCGCCAAGGACGTGCGAGGCGCGATGGCATCGCTCGGTTTCGCGCGGCGCGCGGGCCGTCACTTCGTCCACCCGCGCTCGCGCTACTACGTGGAGTTTCCCTCCGGACCTCTGGCCATCGGCAACACCCCCGTCGAGAGGACGGCGGTGCGCAGGACGGCGACGGGCGTCCTGCGGCTGCTCACACCGACCGATTGCGTGATGGATCGCCTTGCCGCCTTCTATCACTGGAATGATGGCCAGGGTCTCGACCAAGCGGTGGCGGTCGGCCGGAGGCAGCGCATCGATGTCAACCGCATCCGGCGCTGGTCACGACGCGAGGGAATGGCGCCGAAGTTCGCGGTGTTCGAGAACCGCGTACGGGCGCGCCGCTGAGCTGGCGTTCGAAACGCCCGAGCCTTGAGCAGCCCGGTGGCGGTTGCCTATTTCTCGGGCAACGCTGTGCCGGACTCCTGCTGCACCCATCCGCAACTCGCTGAATTTCCTGCACGTGCGTTGCGCTCAGATTAGGCATGGGCGTTGCTCTAGCCGACCGCGGGAGGACCTACGGGCGATGAAAAAGATCGAGGCCATCATCAAGCCGTTCAAGCTGGACGACGTGAAGGAAGCCCTCACAGGTATCGGGATCATCGGCATGACGGTGTCGGAGGTGCGGGGCTTCGGGCGCCAGAAGGGCCACACGGAGCTGTACCGGGGCGGGGAGTACACGGTCGATTTCCTCCCCAAGATCAAGGTGGAGGTCGTGGTGCCCGACCACTTCGTCGAGAAGGTGACGGACGTGATGGTGGCAGCGGCAAAGACGGGGAACATCGGCGACGGAAAGATCTTCGTGACACCGGTCGACGTGGCCATCCGCATCCGCACGGGCGAGCGCGACGAGAGCGCCCTCTAAAAGGAGAAGACGCGTGAAGCGAATCAGCCTCGCACTCGTAATGACGCTCGTGCTCGGCGCCACCGTGATGGTGGTGTCCGCGCAGCAGCCCACCACTCCCGCGGCGCCGGCCGCGTCTGCCGCGCCGGCTCCCGCCGCGCCCGCGCCCTTGGTGATCGACAAGGGCGATACGGCGTGGATGCTGACCTCATCGCTGCTCGTCCTCATGATGACGGCGCCCGGCCTCGCGCTCTTCTACGGCGGCATGGTGCGCCAGAAGAACGCGCTCGCCACCCTCATGCAGAGCTTCATCATCATGGCGGTCATCTCGATTCAGTGGGTGCTGTGGGGCTACAGCCTTGCCTTCGGCCCCGACAAGGGCGGCATCATCGGCGGGCTGGAATGGGTCGGTCTCAACGGCGTGGGCACGGAGCCTTTCGAAACGTACTCGAAGACGATCCCGCACCAGGCGTTCATGCTCTTTCAGATGATGTTCGCCATCATCACGCCCGCGCTCATCACGGGCGCGTTCGCGGAACGCAAGAAGTTTTCCGCCTTCCTGCTCTTCACCGTGCTGTGGGCGACCTTCGTGTACGACCCCCTCGCGCACTGGGTGTGGGCCGACGGCGGCTGGCTGCGCAAGCTCGGCGCCCTCGACTTCGCAGGCGGCACCGTCGTGCACATCTCCTCCGGCGTGTCCGCCCTCGTGTGCGCCGTCGTCATGGGCAAGCGCAAGGGCTACGGGCACCAGCCCATGCAGCCGCACAACCTGCCCATGACCGTGATGGGCGCGGGCCTGCTGTGGGTGGGCTGGTTCGGCTTCAACGCGGGGAGCGCGCTCGAGGCGAACGGGCTCGCGGCGTCCGCCTTCCTCGCCACCAACACGGGAGCGGCGGCGGCGGCGCTGGGGTGGATGTTCACGGAGTGGATGATGCGCGGCAAGCCCACCGTGCTCGGCGCCGCTTCCGGCGCGGTGGCGGGCCTCGTCGCCATCACGCCTGCCGCGGGCTTTGTGGGCCCGATGGCGTCGATCCTCATCGGCGCGGTGGCGGGCGCCATCTGCTACACGGCGTGCAATCTGAAGTCGAAGCTCGGCTATGACGACTCCCTCGACGTGGTGGGCGTGCACGGCGTGGGCGGCACCTGGGGTGCCATCGCCACCGGCCTCTTCGCCTCCAAGGCGATCAACTCGGCGGGCGCGGATGGGCTCTTCTACGGCAACCCCGGGCAGCTGTGGACGCAACTCATCGCCATCGCCACCACCATGGTGCTGGCGGTGGTGGCGACATTCATCATCCTCAAGGTCGTCGATGCCCTCGTGGGACTGCGCGTGACCGAAGAGGACGAGGCATCCGGCCTCGACCTCTCGCAGCACTCGGAGACGGCGTACTCGATGGGTGGTGGGCAATACGGCGAGTTCTCGAGCACGACGGGCGCCTTCGCGGACTCCATGCGGGCGGCGGAGGCCAAGCCCCGGCCGGTGCACTGAGCGCGCGCGCCCGGCGCTTGATTTCAGGGGACCGTTTCACTAAGGTAGTCGGGGCGCCCGGGCCGCCCCGCGCCCCCGGGGGGCGGCCGTTTAGGCCCCCCCACAAAA
>JBKKCN010000252.1:0-11621 GCA_046712525.1 Candidatus Rokuibacteriota bacterium | reverse complement strand
CCTCGTCGTAGATCAACCCCAGCCAGCCCTGCTCGGCGAGCTTCATCCAGAACTCGTCGGTGACGCCCGCGTCCTCCGCCATGCGCTTGCGCACGAACTCGGACGTGCACTCGTTCTCGAGGAACTTGCGGGCGGTGGCCCGCAGCATCTCCTGTTCTTCGTTGAACCCGAAATCCATGCCTCGCTCCTTAGCCCTTCGGCAGCCCGAGAATACGCTCGCCGATGATGTTCTTCTGCACTTCGGTGGTGCCGCCCTCGATGGAGTTGGCACGCGAGCGCAGGAACGAGTACTGCCACATGCCGCCGTCGACGGCGAGGTCACCACCCGCCACCTGCGAGTACGGCCCCTGGATCTCCATCGCGAGCTCCTGCAGCTTCTGGTGCGTCTCCACCCAGCCCATCTTGCCTGCCGACGCCTCCGGCCCCGGCAGCTCGCCCTTCAACAGCTTGGTGATGGCGCGCGCGCCCGTGTACTTGAGGCACTCCGTGTCGATCCAGAGCTGCGCGAGCTTCTGGCGCATGACGGGATCCTTGGTGATCACGCGCCCGTTCTTCTCCATCCGCTGCGCGAGGTCGATGACGGCGCCCACGGAGATGCGCAGCCGCGCCTGCAGCCCGAAGCCGAGCGCGAGGCGCTCGTACATGAGCGTGGTGAGGCCCACCGCCCAGCCGTTGTTGACCTCGCCGAGCACCTGCGATTCGTGCACGCGCACGTTGTCGAAGAAGACCTCGTTGAACTCCGGATCGCCCGTGATCTGCACGAGCGGCTTCACGGTGATGCCGGGCAGCTTCATGTCGAGCAGGAAGTACGTGATCCCCTTGTGCTTGGGCGCGCTGGGATCGGTGCGCGCGAGGAGCATCATGTAGTCGGCCACGTGGGCGAGCGACGTCCACACCTTCTGGCCGTTGATCACCCAGTACTCACCGTCCTTGACCGCCCGCGTCTGTAGCGACGCGAGATCGGAGCCGGAGTTCGGCTCGGAGTAGCCTTGGCACCAGATCTCCTCGCAGGAGAGGATCTTGGCCGGGTAGCGCTGCTTCTGCTCCTCGGTGCCGTAGGCCACGATGGTGGGGCCCGCCATGCCGATGCCGAGGATATTGAGGATGGGCGGCGCCTTCGCGAGCGCCATCTCCTCGTGCAGCACCATCTCCTCCAGAAACGTCATGCCGCCGCCGCCGTACTCCTTGGGCCACGTGAGACCGACGAAGCCGGCGTCGAAGAGCTTGCGCTGCCACTTACGCAGGAACTCGTACGCTTCCGGCCGCGGCACCTCGGAGGAACCGAGCGTCTTCCAGTCGCGCGGAACGTTGATCGACAGCCACGTGCGGACGCGCTCGCGGAACGCCTGCTGGTCGGGAGTCAACGTGAAATCCATGTCCCCTCCTGGAGGTGGGGTGAACGAACAACGGGGCGACTGAACGGTGGTTCATTCTAGGAACGGCTCGAATATGAAGTCAAGCTATACTCCGGCGTCTTGCTCAGCACATCCCGCGTGCGTCTGGAATCGCGCATCGCCGCCCTCGCCCGCTTCGGGGCCTTGCCCGGCGGCGGCGTCACGCGCTCCTGCTGGAGCCCGCCCCACGAGGAGGCGCGCGCCTGGCTGATCGCCGAGATGCGCGCGGCGGGCCTGCACACGTGGGTCGACGCGGCCGGCAATGTCTTCGGCGGCCTCGGCGCCGACCGCTTCTCCGCCGATCGTCCGGTCGTCCTCACGGGCTCGCACATCGACACGGTGCCCGAAGGCGGCATCCTCGACGGCGCCCTCGGTGTGCTCGCCGGGCTCGAGGCGGTACAGGCGGCGCGCGAGGGCGGCGCATCCCCCGCGCGTCCGTTGGTAGTCGTGGCGTGGAGCGACGAGGAGGGCCGTTACGGCAGCCTCTTCGGCTCGCGCGCCTTCTGCGGAAGACTGGACGCGTCGGCCATCCCCACCATGGCTGCTGCCGACGGCGAGCGCCTGGTGGACGCCATGGCGCGCGCGGGCTTCGACGCCCTGAAGGCGCCGGGCGCCGCCGCGCCGGCGGGCGCGGTGCACGCGTACGTCGAGCTGCACATCGAGCAGGGAGCCCGGCTGGAAGAGGCGGGCATTCCCATCGGCGTGGTCGACTCCATCGTGGGCGTGCGCCGCTCCCGCGTCATCTGGAGGGGCCAGGCCGATCACGCGGGCACCACGCCGATGGCGCGCCGCCGGGACGCCTTCCTCGCCGCCGCCGACTACGCCCTGCGCGCGCGGGACCTCGTGGTGGAGCGTGGGGGCGAGCGGAGCGTGACCAACTTCGGCGTGGTCAGCGTGCACCCGGGGGTGAGCAACATCGTCCCCGGCCGCGCCGAGCTCGTGCACGAGATGCGCGGCCCGGACGCCGCCACGCTGGAATCGCTCTGGAACGACTGCACGGCACTCGCCCGGCAGGTGGCCGCCGCGCGGGACGTCGGCGTCGAGGTGCAGCCTCTGTCCGCCACCACTCCCGCGCCGTGCGCCGAGCGTGTGCAGCAGGCGGTGGTGAAGGCGGCGGAGGGTCGCGGCCTCGCGTGGCAGCGGCTGTACTCGGCGGCCGGCCACGACGCGCAGAACCTCGCGGCCGTCACGGAATCGGGGATGCTCTTCATCCCCTCGCGCGGCGGCCGCAGTCATCGCGTGGACGAGGCCAGTGACGGCGACGCCATCGAGCGCGGCGCGAACGTCCTGCTCGACACGCTCCTCACGCTCGCCCGCTGAGCGCGCGCGTGCGGCCGCTCCGTCTTGCGGAGGCCGCGCCCGCGGCGTAACGTCACGGTCGTGAAAGCAAAAAGTGGCGGGCGGCTGAGCGTCCGCGCGGCGCTCGTGGCGGCGACCGCGGTGGTGGGTGGGTGCGGCTGGGACGGCCCCATGTCGACGCTCGTCGCGCACTCCGACCTCAACCGCTCGATCCTGCATCTCTACACGATCATCACGTGGGCCACCGTCGTCATCGGGCTCGTCGTCTTCGCCGGCCTCGCGTGGATTCTGCTTCGCTACCGGTCGCGGCCGGCGGGGGCGTTGCCCGTGCAGACGCGCGGGCACACGCTGCTCGAAATCTCGTGGACGATCGCGCCCGCCCTCGTGCTGCTCGTGATCGCGATTCCGACCATCCAGGTGGTCTTCCGCACCCAGCAGGCGGCGACGCCACCCGGCGCGCTGCAGGTCACCGTGCTCGGCTATCAATGGTGGTGGGAGTTCCGTTACCCGTCTCTCGACGTCGTCACCGCCAACGAGCTGCACATCCCCGCGGGCCGTGCCGTCGAGCTGGTCCTCGAAGGCCCGGACGTCATTCACAGCTTTTTTGTGCCGCAGCTCACCGCCAAGCGTGACGTGGTGCCCGGGCGCGTGAATCACATCACCTTCACCGCGGACCGCCCCGGGGAGTACTGGGGACAGTGCGCGGAGTTCTGCGGGCTGTCGCACGCGAACATGGCCTTGCGCGTCATCGTGGACACGCCCGCAGACTTCGAGCGCTGGGTGGCGGCGCAGCGCGCACCCGCCGTGGAGCCGGCCGGCGACGCCGCGCGGGGCAAGGACATCTACGCGAAGAGCGCCTGCGTGGGCTGCCACACGATCACCGGCGTGTCGACGGGTGTCCTCGGCCCCACCCTCACGCACTTCGGCAGCCGCGGCACGCTGGCGGCCGGCATGTGGCCGAACACGCCCGACAACGTCGCGGCGTGGGTCAGGGATCCCCAGGGACTCAAGCCCGGCGTGAAGATGCCGAACCTCGGCCTCACCGCCGCGCAGGCGAAAGACGTCGCCGCCTATCTCTCCGCACTGAAATGAGCCGCTTCACGACGGTCGACACCGTCCGCGCGCATACCGCCCCGCGCCCCGGCTCGCTCACGGCTGCGTACCTCTGGAGCTGGCTCACCACGGTCGATCACAAGCGGGTGGGCCTCCTGTACCTGGGATCGGCGATCACGTTCCTGCTCGTGGGCGGCCTGGAGGCGCTGCTGATCCGGGCGCAGCTCCTGCGGCCGAACGGGACGGTGGTGAGTGCGGAGACGTTCAACGCGCTCTTCACGATGCACGGCACCACCATGATCTTCCTCGCCGTGATGCCGCTCAGCAGCGCCTTCTTCAATTACATGATCCCGCTCATGATCGGCGCCCGCGACGTCGCCTTCCCGCGGTTGAACGCGCTGTCGTACTGGATCTTCCTCGCGGGCGCGCTGCTGCTGAACGCGAGCTGGCTCGCGGGCACGCCGCCCGACGTGGGCTGGTTCGGCTACGCCAACCTCACCACGCGGCAGTTCTCGGCGGGCCCCAACGTGGACTTCTGGATGCTCAGCCTCCAGGTGCTCGGCGTGTCCTCGGTGATGGCCGCCGTGAACTTCATCGTCACCATCCTCAACATGCGCGCGCCCGGCATGACGCTCATGCGCATGCCCGTCTTCGTGTGGATGACGCTCGTCACACAGTTCCTCATCGTGCTCGCCTTTCCGTCCGTCACCGTCGGCCTCATCTTCCTGATGTTCGACCGCTTCTTCGGCACCCACTTCTACGACGTGGCGGCGGGCGGCGACCTGCATCTCTGGCAGCACCTCTTCTGGATCTTCGGCCACCCCGAGGTCTACATCCTCATCCTCCCCGCCTTCGGCATCGTGTCGGAGGTGCTGCCCACCTTCTCGCGCAAGCCGCTTTTCGGGGCGCCCGTCGTCATCTACTCCGGCGTGCTCATCGGCTTCTTCGGCTTCGGCGTGTGGAGCCACCACATGTTCGCGGTGGGCATGGGCCCCGTCGCCGACGCCGCCTTCTCCATCGCCACCATGCTCATCGCGATCCCCACCGGCGTGAAGATCTTCAACTGGATGGCCACCATGTGGGGCGGCCACCTGCGGACGAGCGTCGCCTTCCACTACGCGGCGGGGCTCATCGGCCTCTTCACCATCGGCGGGCTCTCCGGCATCATGCACGCGGCGCCGCCCGTGGATCTGCAGCAGCACGACACCTACTTCGTGGTGGCGCACATGCACTACGTGCTCATCGGCGGCAGCCTCTTCGGCCTCTTCGCCGGCCTGTATTACTGGTGGCCGAAGATGACCGGCCGCCTGCTCGACGAACGCTGGGGCCGGCTACAGTTCTGGCTGCTCTTCGCCGGCTTCAACGTGGCGTTCTTCCCGCAGCATTTCCTGGGCGCCATGGGCATGCCGCGGCGGATCTACACCTACAGCGCGGGCACGGGGTGGGCGCTGTGGAACTTCGTGTCCACCCTCGGTGCCTTCGGCATCGCGCTCAGCGTCCTGCTCTTCCTCGTCATCGTCGCGCGCGCGCTGCGGGCGCCCGCCACCGCACCCGCGGCTCCCTGGGACGGCCGCACGCTGGAGTGGCGCACGTCGTCGCCTCCGCCCGTCCACAACTTCGACGTCATCCCGCCCGTGTACGCACGTGACACCTTCTGGCGCGAAAAGTACGGAGACCGCCACGGCAAGAAGCCGCCGCGGAGCCCCGATCCCGCCGGTTCCATGAGCGCGCACGGCATCCACCTGCCGTCACCGTCGTTCTGGCCCCTCGTCGTCGCCCTCGGCATCGGCGTGGCGGCGGCGGGCGCCCTCGTGCACGTGGCGATGGTCGTGCTGGGCGTCGCCATCACCTTCGTGGGCATCTTCAGCTTTGCGCTCGAGCACCATCGCAACCCGGCGCACGCGCACCAGGTCGGCAACCTCGACGTCGACCACCGCAAGCTCGCGCTGTGGGTGTTCCTCGGCTCCGAATGCTTCTTCTTCGGCACCATGATCGCCACCTACATGGCCTACCGCGGCCGCAGTGTGAACGGGCCGTATCCGCACGAGATCCTCAACATTCCGCTCACGACGCTGAGCACGTTCGACCTCCTCATGTCGAGCCTGCTCATGGTGCTGGCGCTGGCCGCCGTGCAACGGGGCGATCGGCGGCAGTCGAGGCTGTGGCTGGCGGGCACGGTGTTCTTCGGCGTCATCTTCCTCGGCTTTCAGGCATACGAGTTCACGCACTTCGTCCACGAGGGCCTCACGCTGCAGACGAACCTCTTCGGCTCCACCTTTTTCGTGCTCACGGGCTTCCACGGAGCGCACGTCACCCTCGGCGTGGCCTGGCTGGCAGCGCTCCTCGTCCTCGACCTGCGCGGGCTGCTCACCGTGGCCGACGCCCCCAAGGTCGAGATCGCGGGCCTCTACTGGCACTTCGTGGACGTCGTGTGGATCGCCATCTTCACCCTGCTGTACCTGATGCCATGAGCGAGCACGGCACCACGCCGCCGGCCGGGCACGCGACGGCGCCGGAGCATGCGTCCACCCGCACCTACGTGACGGTGGCGGTGATCCTGACCGTCGTCACCGCCCTCGAGTTCGCGGTGATTTACATCCGCGCCCTCACGCCGATCCTGGTGCCGCTGCTCATCGTGATGTCGGCGGGCAAGTTCGCGCTCGTGGTGCTCTTCTTCATGCACCTGCGCTACGACAATCGCGCGCTCACCGCGCTCTTCGTGGGGCCGCTCCTGCTCGCGGTCGGGCTCGCGGTCGGCCTCACCACGCTCACGGGAGCCTTCCTGGTCTTCAAGCGGTAGCGATGGCTGCCCCGCCGCCCTTTTCCTGGACCAGCTTCTCCATTCATCTCGACGTGATCGTGGGCGCGGGTCTACTGGGCGGCGCATACCTCGGCGCGTGGCTGACGCGCCGCCGGAAGCACCCGGGGGGCTTGGGGGGCCCGTCGCGGCCCCCCATGTTCTTCACCGGCCTGCTCGCGCTGGTGGTGGCGCTCAACGGGCCGCTGCACGATCTCAGCGACTATTACCTGTTCTCCGCGCACATGGTTCAGCACCTGGTGCTCACACTCGTCGTGCCGCCGCTGTTGCTGGCGGGCACGCCCGCGTGGATGGCGGACTCGGTCCTCCGCGCCATCGCGCGCGTGCGGCCACTGGGCGCGCTCGTGGGCGTGCTCACGCGCCCGCTGCCCGCGTTCGCGTGCTACGCGGTGGCGCTCATCGGGTGGCACCTGCCCGGCCCGTACAACGCGGCGCTCGAGACGCACGCGTGGCACGTCGTCGAGCACGTGCTGCTCATCGCCACCGCCGTGCTGGGATGGTGGCCGATCCTGTCGCCTGCCAGCGTGGCGCCCCCGCTACCCTACGGGGCGCAGCTCCTCTATCTCTTCGTGTTCGGGATGCCCATGACGGTGGTGGCCGCCTTCGTCACTGGCGCCGAGCACGTCCTCTATCCCTTTTATGCAGCGGCGCCTCGCATCTTCGACATCTCCCCGCTCACCGACCAGCGGCTCGGGGGCGTGATCATGTGGGTCCCGGCAGCCGTCATCCCGGTCCTCGTCTTCACTCTCGTCTTCTTCCGCTGGGTTGGCGCCGAAGCCGACGCCGACGCGTAATCGCAGCCCGCATCCGGGGCTCTACCCTGAGTGAGTGGCATTGGCATTGCAATTCGGGGGGCCGCGGTCAAAGGCAGCAGCGCTGGAGGAGAGAGCAAAATGGAGAACGCGGGACAGGCGGCCACGGTGAAGGTGCAGTTCAAACCGGTTGGCCGGACCCGACGCGAGTGGATGTGGAAGGCCCGGGATGATAGCAACACCATTGCGATCTCCGGCCAACGCTTTGAATCTCTTGATGATGCCGTGCGCGATGCCCGCACCCAGCTCGACGTCATGATCGACGACGACAGCGACGATGACGGAGGTCCCTTCGCGGCCTAGGATCAATTCGCGCCCTTCAGAGTAAATCTTCCAAGGCGGCCTTTTTTGCCTCGGGCCGCCCCCCTGCTATCATGATGACCGCCGCCCATGAATATCTGTGTCGTCGGAACCGGCTACGTCGGGCTCGTCACGGGCGCGGTCTTCGCCGATCTCGGTAACGAGGTGATCTGCGTCGACAACCAGGCCTCCAAGATCAAGGATCTGGAGGCGGGCCGGATGCCGATCTACGAACCCGGCCTCGAGGAAATGGTCTCTCGCAACGTCACGGACGGCCGGCTCTCCTTCACCACCGACCTTCCCGCCGCCGTCCGCCGCTCCGTCATCGTGTTCATCACGGTGGGCACCCCGGCCAAGGACGACGGCCGGACGGATCTCGCGGCGGTGGGGCAGGTGGCGGGCGTCATCGGGCAGTCGATAGAGCGGTACACGGTGGTGGTGAACAAATCGACGGTGCCGGTGGGGACGGGTGAATTCGTGCGGGAGGTCATCGAGAGCCACCAGGTACGGCCCGTGCCCTTCGATGTGGTGTCCAATCCGGAGTTCCTGCGCGAGGGCTCGGCCATCGAGGACACGCTGCGGCCCGACCGCATCGTGATCGGCGCCCCCACCCAGCAGGTGGCGATGTCCCTGCTGGAGCTGTACGCGCCGCTGGAGCGGCCGATGATCATCACCGACGTGCCGTCCGCGGAGATGATCAAGTACGCCTCGAACGCCTTCCTCTCCACCAAGATCTCGTTCATCAACGCCATCGCGAACATCTGCGAGCTCGCGGGCGCGGACGTGACGCAGGTGATGAAGGCGATGGGCCTCGACGCGCGCATCGGGTCCGCGTTCCTCTCCGCCGGCCTCGGTTACGGGGGCAGCTGCTTTCCCAAGGACACGGATTCCCTCGTGCACACGGCTGCCACGCTCGGCTATGACTTCAGCATGCTGAAGGCGGTGGTGGAGGTGAACCGGGAGCGCGCGGGCCACTTCGTCCGGATGATCGAGAAGACGCTGAATCCCATGGACGGGCGCGTCATCGGGGTGCTCGGGCTCGCTTTCAAGCCCAACACCGATGACATGCGGGAAGCGAAGTCGGTGGAGGTCATCTCGCGCCTCACGCAGATGGGCGCCACCGTGCGCGCCTACGATCCGGTGGCGACGGACAATGCGCGAGGGATGCTGCCCGCCTCCGTCGTGTACTGCGACTCGCCCTACGATGCCGCCACGGGTGCGGACGGCGTGGCGCTGCTCACGGAGTGGAACGAGTTCAAGTTCCTCAACCTCGAGCGACTGTACTCCGTCATGCGTCGCCCTCTCGTGTTCGACGGCCGCAACCTCTGGGAGCCGGAGCGCATGCGCCGCCTGGGCTTCGAGTACCACTCCATCGGCCGCAAACCCGTCGTTCCCGCCT
Source organism: Candidatus Rokuibacteriota bacterium (assembly GCA_046712525.1). Classification (GTDB taxonomy): domain Bacteria; phylum Methylomirabilota; class Methylomirabilia; order Rokubacteriales; family CSP1-6; genus JBBDXO01. Next base: position 2,546 of record JBKKCN010000252.1, on the reverse strand, counting down.
AGGCGCTCACCACCGCGCATGCGAGTGCTCGTGACCGGCGGCGCGGGGTTCATCGGTTCCCACCTGTGCGAGTTCCTCCTCGGTCACGGGTGCGAGGTGGTGGCGATGGACAACTTCAGTACCGGCTCCGCCGACAATCTTGCCCCCGTCGCCAAGGACGCCCGCTTCACCCTCCTCCGCCACGACGTCACCGAGTACATCGACCTGCCGGGCCCGCTCGACTGGGTGCTGCACTTCGCGAGCCCCGCGTCGCCGCTGGACTACCTCGAGCTGCCCATCCAGACGCTGAAAGTGGGCTCGCTCGGCACGCACAACGCGCTCGGCCTCGCCAAGGCCACGGGCGCCCGTTTCCTTCTCGCCTCCACCTCCGAGGTGTATGGCGATCCCCTCGTACACCCGCAGCGCGAGGACTACTGGGGCAACGTGAATCCCGTGGGCCCGCGCGGCGTGTACGACGAGGCCAAGCGCTTCGCGGAGGCCATCACGATGGCCTATCACCGCGTGCACGGAGTGGACACGCGCATCGTCCGCATCTTCAACACGTACGGGCCGCGGATGAGGCTCAAGGATGGCCGCGCCATCCCCGCCTTCATGTCTCAGGCGCTGACGGACATGCCCGTCACCGTGTTCGGAGACGGCTCGCAGACGCGCTCCTTCCAGTACATCACCGACCTCATCGACGGCGTGTGGCGGCTCATGCAGAGCACCACCAACGATCCCGTCAACATCGGCAACCCGAAGGAGATGACGCTGCTCGCCCTTGCCGAGCGCGTGATCGCGCTCACCGGCTCGCGCAGCCGAATCATCTTCCGCCCCCTGCCCGAGGACGACCCCAAGGTGCGCCAGCCCGACATCGGGCGCGCGCGGGCGGTGCTGGGCTGGGAGCCGCGCGTGGACACCGACGAGGGGCTTCGTCACACGCTGAACTGGTTTCGTGACAAGATTCACGGGTGAGATCCCGTGGAGAGGAGGTGGAGCATGATCGATGAAGAGCTGAAGGCAATCCTGGTGTGCCCGGCGTGCAAGGGGGAGCTGAAGTTCGAGGACACGCGCATCATCTGCGCGGCCTGCCGCAAGGCCTATCCGATCCGCGACGGCATCCCCGTGATGTTGATCAACGAGGCGCAGCCCTGGACTCCCGGCACGTAGCGCGCGCGACGCAGGCCGTCATTCTCGCGGGCGGGCAGGGCACCCGGCTGCGGCCGCTCACGCTCGCGCGCGCGAAGCCGGTGGTGCCGCTGCTCAACCGACCCTTTCTCGCCTACCAGCTCGCGCTCCTGCGCGAGCACGGCGTCACCGACGTCATCCTGGCCTGCTCATACCGGGTGGACGACGTGCGGGCGGCCCTCGGCGAGGCCGAGCATCTCGGCGTACGCCTGCGCTACGTCATCGAGGCGGAGCCGCTGGGAACGGGGGGCGGCGTCCGCAACGCCGCCGACCTCACCGCCGGCACCGTGTTCGTGCTCAACGGCGACGTGCTCAGCGACGTCAACCTCTCCGCGATGCGCGACTTCCACGAGGCGCGCGGCTCGCGCACCACCATCTTCCTCACGCGGGTGGCCGACCCGCGCGCGTACGGGCTCGTGGAAACCGGTTCCGACGGCCGGTTGCAGCGCTTCCGGGAGAAGCCGGGCCCCGAAGACGTCATCACCACCGACACCATCAATGCAGGCGTCTATCTGATCGACGCCTCGCTGCTCAGCCGCATGCCACACAACCGCATCGTCTCCATCGAGCGGGAGTTCTTCCCCGGCCTCATCGCCGACGGCGTGCCCTGCTACGGTTGGCTCGCGGATACCTACTGGCGCGACATCGGCAGCCCCCACGCCTACCGGGAGGCGCAGAGGGACCTGCTGCTCGGCCGCGCGCGCATGCCGCTGCCCCCGCCGGGCGAGGAGCGCGACGACAGCTGGGTGGATGCCTCCGCCACCATCGCCCCCGGCGCTCACATCGTGGCGCCGTCCGTGATCGGCGCCGGCGTGCGCGTGATGGCGGGCGCCCGCGTGGGCCCGCTCACCGTCGTCGGCGAGGGCAGCCGCATCGGCGCCGGCGCCCACGTCGACGGCAGTGTGCTGTGGGAGCGCGTCGAGGTGGGGGCGGCCGCCGTCCTGCGCGACTGCGTGGTGGGCGCCGACGTGAAGATCGGCGCGCATGCCGACATCGGTCCCCACGTCATCCTGGAATCGGGCGCGGTCATTCCCGAGCACACGCATCTCACCGCCGCCCCGCGCTGAGCCCCGAAAGGCCTGACGACGCAGCGTGTTAGACTGAACTGATGAGTCTGGCCCGCATCCGCAATTTCTCGATCGTCGCTCACATCGATCACGGCAAATCGACGCTGGCCGACCGCCTGCTGTCGCTCACGGGCACGATGGACGCCAAGAAGGCCGTGGACCAGGTCCTGGACTCCATGGATCTCGAGCGCGAGCGCGGGATCACCATCAAGGCGCACACCGTACGACTCTTGTACAAAGCCGACGACGGCCACGAGTACACGCTGAATCTCATCGACACGCCCGGGCACGTGGACTTTTCCTACGAGGTGT